>DASUYB010000036.1 GCA_036377595.1 Longimicrobium sp.
GCGCCCGCTTCATCCCCGCGCTGCTCCTGTCGCTCGCCGCGTGCACGGCCGACACGCACACCTCGCCCGAGGCGGCTGAGGTGCCACAGGCGCAGCGGTACGGCGGAACGCTGGTGATCGGCGCCAACAGCGACATCGGCGACATCAGCCCCATCACCTGGCACGTGCAGAACGCGCTGTACATGCAGCAGTTCGTGCTCTTCACGCCGCTGATCACCTACGACGCGCAGCTCCGGCCCGTCCCGCGGCTGGCGAAGAGCTGGGAGGTGAACGCCGACACCACGCTGCTGACCTTCCACCTGCGCGACGACGTGTGGTGGCAGGACGGCGTCCGCACCAGCGCGTACGACGTGAAGTTCAGCGTCGACATGGCCCGCGACCCCGGGACCGGGTACATCTACGCCGGACTCTGGCAGTTCTACGGCGAGGCGGAGGCGGTGGACTCCTTCACCTTCCGCATCCGGCTGCGCCCGCACGCCGAGTTCATGGACGTGTGGCGGCAGTTCGCGCCGGTGCCCGAGCATGTGCTGCGTGGCGTGCCGCCCGAACGGATGGCGGGGCATCCGTTCGGCACGCAGCGGCCCGTCGGCAACGGCCCGTTCCGCTTCGTGTCGCGCGCGCCGGGGCAGCAGTGGGTGTTCGAAGCCAATCCCCGCTGGCCGCAGGAGCTGGGCGGGCGGCCGTACGTGGACCGGCTCGTCTACCGCGTGATCCCCGAGCCCGCCACGCTGCTGACCGAGTTGGAGACGGGCGGCATCGACCTGTATCCCGGGATGGCGCCGCAGTTCGCCGCGCGGATGAAGGCGTCGCGGCGCGCGCGGCTGGTGGACTTCCCCGACCTCAGCTACGAGCAGATCACCTGGAACGAGCGCCGCCCGCCCTTCGGTGACGTGCGCGTGCGGCGGGCGCTGTCGATGGCGATCGATCGCCCGCGGCTGGTGGAGGCGGTGCGCGCGGGATACGGCCGCGTGGCGAACTCCACCGTCGCGCCCGAGATGTGGATGCACGACCCGCAAGCCGGCGCGGACCTGCGCTACGACACCGCGGCCGCGCGCCGGCTGCTGGCGGAGGCGGGGTACGAGGACCGCGACGGCGACGGGATCGTGGAGTCGGCGGACGGGCGGCCGTTCCGCTTCACGCTGAAGGTGGCGCACGGCAACCGCGAGCGCGCCGACATCGCCGAGATCGTGCAGGCCGACCTGCGGCGGATCGGCGTGGGCGTGGAGGTGCGCGAGGTGGAGTTCAACACGCTGCTGGCAAACGCCAGCGACGCGCGCAAGCGCGACTTCGACGCGATGGTGCTGGGATGGAAGCCCGAGTTCCATCTGGACGACTCGGACGTGCTGGCGTGCAGCAAGCGCGACAAGCCGCTGCAGTTCAGCGGCTACTGCAACCCCGAGGTGGACCGGCTGATGGACTCGGTGCAGATCGTGGCCGACCGCCGCGCCGCGCTCCCGCTGTGGTCGCGCTACCAGCGCCTGATCGCGCGCGACCGGCCGCTCACCCTGCTCTACTACAGCAACCGCCTGGTGGGGATCAGCCGCCGCGTGCAGGGCGTTGCCCTCGACGCGCGCGGCGACTGGGTGGGCGTGGAGCGGTGGTGGCTCGAGCCGCGTGGGCGATAACCATGTCCTGAGACGATCCGCTGGAGTGACCGACAACTGGTGGTGGTGTGATGGACCCGAAGCTCCAGCGCGTGCTGGACGACCACGACTTCGTCCAGGCGAACACGGAGGATTTCCGCATCGAGGGGCTGTGGGCGAAGGCGCTCCGCGGGATCTCGGACGCGCGGCTGCCGGGGCACGGCCTGAAAGGCGCACGAGGCGATGGGGATCAGCTCGGGCCGCCGTCATTGCCCGTCCGCAGAAGGAGATGTAGGCTGTTGCAGATGTTTCTCCCGCTGCTTCTCCTCCGCGTCCCGCGCTCGATCCTTCCCCGCCCCACCTGGAGGATGACGATGCCCGTGAAGTCACCGCCCGCGTTCGTCGCGGCGATCATGGTTCCGCTCGCGCTGGCGATCGCCGCGGGCTCGGCGCTGGCGCAGGACGAGGTGACGGTCGACGCCGCCATCGTCGCCGGGCTGCAGCCGAAGCTCGACCGCTTCACCGCGACGCTGTCTCCCGCGGGGCAGGCGATCTGGAGCGAGGTGCTGGCGTGCGCCGCCGCCGCCCCGGCCGACGATCCGTCGGAGAAGAAGCTCCCCGCGATCTACTTCCACTACTCCGTCGCGTCCCCGCGCGACGTGGCATCGGGGCAGGCGTCCGGCCGGCGCACGGCGTCCGCGGTGCCTGCGACATTGAGCCACGCCGCCACCGGGCCCGCGGAGCGCGGCATCATCCTGCAGAACCAGGTGCAGCAGCCGTGGATCGTCGTGCAGGGCGGGATCGTCGTGCAGGGCGGCCGCACGGCGAGCGGGGGCGACGTGCGCGCCTTCAACCAGCAGCTCGCCGCCTTCGCCGCCACGCTGGCGCCGCAGGAGCAGGCCACGCTCGACTGGCTGATGGACCGCGCCGCCCGGGCCTCCGGCGTGCGGCAGACGATGCAGACGCAGGTCCGCCTCTCGCAGGCGCTGTGGGCCGGCGACACGCCGGCGGCCGGCCGCTCGCAGAAGCTCAAGTTCCGCCCCTGAGCGGCGAGATCGCACGAACGACGACGCGGGGCCGCGGCTGGGATGCCGCGGCCCCGCTCGTTCATCGATCTCCACGCTCCGTCAGACGATCACGCAGCAGTTGGGGGCGCTTCCCGTGTAGCACGCCGTGTAGGCCGACGGGCACCCGCGGTCGCAGGTGAGGCAGATCGTCCGGTCGCACTGCGTGTCCCAGCTCACCGGCGCGGGCGCGAACACGTTGTCGCCGGGGATGGGCTCCAGGAAGTCGTGCGCGCGCACCGTGCCGGGCCGGGCCTCGGCGGCCCCGGCCACGAAGGTGTCCACCCGCAGCTTGTCGAGGGCGAGCGTCAGCTTCTTCATGCATCCTCCATCGCGTAGTTTGGGGAGAGTCCCGCCAGGCCGGCAGTTCCATCCCAATCCTACGCACTCACATCCCGACGCACAATGCAAAAGATTTTCAGGGGATGCAGATGAATCGCCCCTGACAGGCCACCGAGCGTCAATCGAGGTCCGGTGGCGCGCGGAAGCCGCCTGTCAGCCGCTCGATCACCTTCGCGACGGCGAGCACGCCGGCGTCGTCCCAGCGGCGGCCGACGACCTGGATGCCGATCGGCAGTCCCTCCTCCGAGCGCCCCGCGGGGAGGACGACCACGGGCGCGCCCAGCATCGCCACCATCGACGCCCACGCGCCGAGGGCCAGCGAGTACGACGTCTTCCGCCCGTCCACCTCCACCCGCGCGCCCGTGCGGCGGTGGGTGATGGCGGGCACGGCGGCGACGGGGCAGATCCATGCGTCGCAATCGCCCATGAACGCGTCGAAATCCCCGCAAAAGCGATCCCGCCGGTCGAGCGCGAAGAAGTAGCGCTTCGCGCTGAACGCCATCCCCCGCCGCAGGCCGCGCGAGAACGGTCCGCGCCCGAACTGCACCTGCGCGCCGAAGCGCATCGGCAGCGCCGCGTACATCGGCAGCGCCACGCCCGTCTCGAAGCCGTTGATCTCGCCCCACGTCACCAGCGCGTCCGTGCCGTCGATCGCGTCGGGCGCGCGCCGCTCCATCCGCGCGCCCGCGCCCTCCAGCTTCGCGGCCACGAAGCGCAGCGTCTCCGCCGTCGCGGTGGAGACGGGGTAGCCGCCGAACGCGTCGGTCCACGCGATGCGCAGCGATGCCGGATCGCGCGGCGGCGCCGGCTCGAACGGCACCGGCGGCGCGTCGGGGAAGGCGGGATCGGGGGCGACGAGCAGCCCCATCGCCAGCTCCAGGTCGCCGACCGAGCGGGCGATGGGGCCATAGGTGCAGATGTGACGCAGCGAGTAAGGGATACCGGGGAAGTGCCCGTGGCCGCGGCCGGAGACGCGCGTCTCCGTCGGCTTCATCGCGATCACCCCGCAGAAGTGCGTGGGGACGCGGATGGAGCCCGCCGCGTCGCTCCCCAGTTCCAGCGCGCTGAAGCCCGCGGCGATGGCGGCGCAGCTTCCGCCGCTGCTGCCGCCGGGCGTGCGGCGCGGGTCCCACGGGTTGCGCGTGCGGCCGTAGAGCGGGTTCCAGCACTGCCAGTCGTACGAGCCCAGCGGCGCGTTGGTGATGCCGAGCACGATCGCGCCCGCGCCGCGGATGCGCCCCACCGCGAAGGCGTCGCCGCGCGGCGTGTTGCGGCGCATGGGCGGCCACCCGAAGGTGATGCGCATCCCCGCCACGTCGTACACGTCCTTGATGGTGACGGGCACGCCGTGCAGCGGCCCCCAGCTCTCCCCGCGCGCGAGCGACGCGTCGGCCTCCCGCGCGCGCACCAGCGCCTCCGCGTCGTGCAGGTCCACGACGGCGTTGAGCCGCGGATTGAGCGCGTGGATGCGCTCCACGCACGCGCGCACCGCCTCCACCGCCGTCAGCGAGCCGTCGCGGATGCGCGCCGCGGTCTCGACGGCGGTGAGATAGTGGATGGGGGTGGATGGGGCGGCGGGGACGGGCATCGCGATTCAGGACATGGATTCGCGCGGCCGCCGGCTCCCCCCCACCCCCGGCCCCTCCCCCACGAGGGGGGAGGGATGGGGGAGGGGAGACCTCAGCGCGGCAGCCTGACTCGGCGCTGAGTGCTCCCCCGCCCCTGCGAAGCGGGGGAGGGGGCCGGGGGGAGGGGGCCATCCGCGGCGGCGCGAGACGGCGCCGCCGATACCGCAGCCTCCCCCCGCGCTGAGTACATCTACCGCTTCTCCCCCAGCAGCTCGGCGATGGGCACGCGGCGCTCCTCGCCACTGGCGAAGTCCTTCACCGCGGCCACGCCCTGCGCCACCTCGTCGGGGCCAAGCGTGATCACGCGGCGCGCGCCGGCGGCGGAGGCGTTCTTGAACTGCTTGCCGACGCCCTGGTGCCGCAGCCCGTACTCGACGGACCACCCCGCGTCGCGCAGCCCGTGCGCGAGCGACAGGAGCGCCTCGCGCTGCTCGGGGGCGATCGCGACGATGTAGTAGTCGACCGCGTGCTGCGTCGACGGAAGCAGGCCGCGGTCGGACAGGAGCTCGCGCAGCACCACGTCGCCCATCCCGAAGCCCAGCGCGGGCATGTCGAAGCCGCCGATGGTCTTCAGCAGGTTGTCGTAGCGCCCGCCGCCGCAGATGGCACGCAGCTCGCCGCGCGCGTCGAACAGCTCGAACACGATCCCCGTGTAGTACGCCAGTCCGCGCACGATCGACAGGTCGAAGCGCACGTAGTCGCCCAGTCCCATCGCCCGCAGCTGCGCGAAGTAGCCGGCCATCCGCTCGATCTCGGGCGCCACGCCCTCGGTCTGCCCGTACGCCGCGCTCACCGCATCGAAGTCGCGGTGCTGGAAGATGGCGAGCACCGCGTCGGCCACGTCGGCCGAGACGCCGACTTCCTCGTTGAGGCGCTTGACCATCACCTCGCGCGGATCGCGCTCCAGCTTGTCGACGATGTTGTAGGCGATCGTCAGCCGCTCCTCGGGAATCCCCACGTGCAGCAGGAGCGCGCGAAGCAGACGGCGATCGGACACGCGCGCGACGAAGTCCTGCTCCGTGAGGCCGAGGACGCGGAGGATGTCGATCGCGACGGCGAGGAGCTCGGCGTCGGCGGAGACGTCTTCCTCGCCCAGGATATCCATGTTGAGCTGGAAGTGCTCGCGCAGCCGCCCGCGCTGCTGCCGCTCGTAGCGGAAGAGCTGGGGGATGGAGAACCACTTGATGGGCTTGCGCAGCCCCCCCGCGCGCGCGCCGGCCATGCGGGCCAGCGTGGGCGTCATCTCGGGCCGCAATGCGACGTCGCGCCCCCCCTTGTCGGTGAAGTTGTAGAGCTGCTGCACGATCTCGGGGCCGCTCTTCTCGATGTACAGCTCGAGCGGCTCCAGCGGCGGGCCGTCGTACTCCTGGAAGCCGTAGCGGCGCGCCACCTCGCGCCATGCGGCGAAGATATGCGCGCGGACGGCGAAATCGTCCGGGTAGAAATCCCGGAATCCCGGTAATGCCTGGAAGGTTGCCATGGGGCGGGAAACTAGGCGGGGAGCCGCGAAAGTGCGAGGGGACGCGGGCGGCATTGCGACGGGCGGCTGAAGCCGCGGCTGGAACATTGGAAAGCCTCGCAAACCGCGCGAGGCTTCAACTGCAGGTGGACGATTCGGCGGCGCCGATCTCCGCCTGACGTGCGGAAGCCTGCCTCGCAGCCTGCGAAGCAGGCTTCCCAATGTTCCAGCCGCGGGTTCACCCGCCCGTACAACCTCGTGGGTACGGCCATGTATCCCCCCGTGAGCGTCAATCCACCGCGAACGCCAGCTCCATCGCCTCGCCAGGTTGCAGCGCGTGCCAGCGCGCCTGCACCTCGTCGCGGAGCCGGCGGATGCGGCCGAACTCGTCGGCGGTGACCACGCGCGGCGGCGGGAGATCGTGCTGGCGGCAGTAATCGGCCAGGTGCTCGTTCAGCGCGGCGGCGCCGGCCTCGTCGTCGCCCGCGTGGTCGCGCGCGAACATCCCGAACGAGCCGGCGCTCACCTCGCCGAGCAGCGCGTCGGAGACGTTCGGCATCGGGCCGCGCGGCCACGGCTGGCCGAAGTCGGTGAACTCCCACCCGTCCGCCATCATCCCCCAGAACGCCTGCCGCAGCCCCAGCACCGTCTCGATGGCGTAATGCGTCAGGTCGTGCAGGGGGAAGAAGGCGCTCTGCCGCTGCCACGTCACCGACCCGTCGCGGCGGGTGATGCTCAGCACCGGCGTCCCGTCGCGCTTGAGGGCGAAGCGGAGCGTGGCCAGCGGCTGCGTGGCCGTCGCTTCGGCCGCTCGTTTCCGTGTCTTCATGGGGATGAAGGGTAATGGCGCGGACGAACGATTCCAACCTCTCCGCACCCCGCGCACCTTGCGATGCGCTCCGGCGGATGGCACGTTCCCGCGCTGCGTTTTCAGACCCGATCCGACCACACGAACGACGCCATGGGCCACAGCATACATCTGCAGCCGGACGAGCTTTCCCGCCTGGTCGTCCAGGCCGCCGCCAACGCGCAGGACGAGGGCTTCTGGAGCGGCGCGGGCTCGGCGGCGGACGACGCCGCGCAGCACCTGACCCGCTACCTGGGCCTGATGGTGGGCGGCGACAACGACGTCAGCCCGCACGAGCTGCGCATCTTCTGGCAGATCTGCACCGCCGCCACCGGCCGTGAGGCCAGCGACGAGGAGCTGCTGGCATCCGTCGGCGAGGCCGTGCGCGTGGCCGACGACCCCGACGCGGTGGAGGAGTTCCTGCTGACCACGCCGCCGTTCCTGCGCGCCGTCATGGCCATGGACCAGGCACGCGGCACCCGCAACGCCGAGCAGGTGGTCACCGCGCTGAGCGGCCTGGCGCTGGCCATGCTGGCCGCCGACGGTAAGGCCGAGGTGGAGGAGGACGCCGTGTTCACCACCCACCTCACCCATCTCCGCAACGAGCTGCAGAAGCTGGGGCTGGTGGCGGAGGATTGAGCGAAGGCCCGTCACCGCCCCTCAGCGTCAATTCACGTTCAGTCATCAAACCCGGGGAGCCTGCCCGAATGCGCGGGCTCTCTGAGCGTTTAGTCCACTTAAACACCTTTAAAGACTTTATTGACAGCAGCCCGATCTCCCTCTACTTCTTTGGTGGAGGAGGCGGCCGTCACGAACTCATCTCGAAGCGAGGGCATCATGGACCGGATCCTGACGCGGGTGCTCTTCGGTATCGCGGTAGCCTGCCTGGCGGCGACAGCGCCGATCAAGACCACACGTTCCGGGACGCTGACGCTCAACCAGGCCTGCGCGCAGACGCATACGCCCGACCAGGGCGGCGGCACGTGCTGCCCGGAGCAGGACTCGATCTGCATCGTCGACGCGCAGCCGTTCCAGCACTACTACTTCAAGGAATCCGGCAGCTGCAAGGGGAGCTGACTCCCACCTTACCGCCTCCCTCCATGCACCTGATCTCTAGACTGGCGGCGCTCGGGATCTGCGCGGCCGCCGTGGCCGCCTGCCAGCGCGCCGAAAGCAGGTCGGCCGAGCCGGACGCGATGCCGACCGGCGAGGTCGCCTACCAGGACCCGCATCTCGGGCGGTCGGCGGCGCTCGCGATCGCGGGGCCCTATCTCGTGGTGGCCGACGACTATGCCGACTCCGTGGTGCAGATCGTCGACCGGCGCTCCGGCCGGCTCGTGCGGTCGTTGGGGCGCAAGGGTGCCGGTCCCGGCGAGTTCAAGGCGCCGTGGCGGTTCGCGAGCCCCGCCGGCAGGCCGGGCGAGCTTTGGCTGTATGACATGGGCCTCATGCGCCTGACCCGGATCCCGCTCCCGAACGATGCGGGTGCCGGAGCTCAACGGATCAGCATCCCCCTGCCGCAGCTTCCGCTGACCGCGCCCGTGTGGGCGGGCGATTCGCTTCTCTTGAGCCCCGGCATCTTCGGAGCGTCGGCGCGGATTGCCCGGATCGCGCCGTCGGGGCGACTGATCGGCTACGCGGGACCTCCGCCGCCGGGGCCGTCCTCCACGCCGATGATGGTGCGGCAGCACGCATATCAGGCGACGGCCGCCTTCAGCCCCGCGCGTGGGCTCCTGGTGCTGGCCGACCGCCACGCGGACCGGCTCGAGCTGTACCGCAACGACGGAACGCCGGTGCGCACGATCGTCGGCCGAAACGGGTTTGCCCCCGTCTACGCCGTCGGGACGCACGGTGGCGCTCCCGCGATGGTCACCGGCGAGAACCTCCGCTTCGGCTACGTGGACGTAGCCGCCACGGGCGATGCGATCTACGCGCTGTACTCCGGCCGCACCCGCCGCGAGTTTCCCGGCCGCGCGAGTCTTGCCGGCGAGGTGCACGTCTATGGCTGGGACGGTAGGCTGCGCCGAATTCTCCCGCTGGACGCAGACGTCTCGCGCATCGCCGTTGATTCCGCCGCGGCGGAGCTGTACGCGGTGCGCAGCGAGCCGACGCCCGCCGTGCTGCGCTATCGTATCCCCGCTGAGCGGCGCGCCGCGCACGGCTTGTCGCATTAGCGGCGGAGGTACGTGAATTCCCTTCTCCGCTCCCATCTCCTGACATAATCTTTCACCACACCCTCATCATCGCCGCGCTCCAGGCTCCGGACGCGCGGCCGTGCCGCATCTCCGTCTCTGGGAGGCACGCATGCGCAAGATCAAGCTCGACCTCGACGCGCTGTCGGTGGACTCGTTCGTCACCGCGGCATCGGGCGGCGTGGGAACCGTGCGCGCCCGGGCCGATCTCGGCCAGTTCGAGGCGCTGGACATCCCCCGCGACAGCTTCAACAACATCTGCGATACCATCATCATCGCGCCGCCGCGCACGCAGGCGGCCACGTGCCCGGTGACCTGCCAGGGCGACACCTGCATCATCACCTGCATCACCGCGTGCAGCTGCATCACGCTCCCGTGCGCCGGCTGCGCGTGACTCCACTCGAACCGGAAGAGGCGAACCATGAAGAAGATCCGGCTGGACCTCGACGCGCTGGCGGTGGAGTCGTTTCCGACGCACGCCCCTGAAGACGCGGGAACGGTGATCGCCGCGGCCGCCATCGGCGGCGCGGTACCGGGGACGTATCCCAACTGCTCGGAGATCGACGCGTGCCCCAGCGCGTGGAACTGCACGCTGAACGGCACCTGCTACGATCCCACCTGCGCCCAGGCCAGCACCTGCTGGAAGACGTGCGCCGCCACGTGCCCGAACACCTGCGCGAACACGTGCCCGCAGTCGTGCTACGCGCCCGCCTGCTCCGGCCCGGTCTGCGCGGCCTAGCCCTTTGCCGCGCTTGCCGCTGACACGTCTGGAACGAGACCGCTCGGCAGGAGCGGTCTCGTTCCGACGGCGACACGATCGGGGAATTCCTGCCGCGCCTCGCGCCGTTCCTGCGCGCCGGACGGGGCGATCCTATCGCGCAACAAAACCATGTCGTGGCGGCGCGAAACGAGTATCATGGGTGAGATGAGAACGCCGGCTTCATGAACGCTCTCCAGATCTTCATCGCCCATCCCCTTCAATAAGGCGGAATCAACGCCGGGAGGTGCGCCATGCTCCTCGATCTGCTGTCTCTCGATCCTCCCGTCCACCACCTGCAGCCCGGTCCCATTCCCACGCGCTGGCGGGCGCCGTTCGAGCGCTCCTTCCAGCGCGAGCTCTCGCACGTCATGGTGGAGATGGGACCGGCCGCCGACCGCCGGCTGGCGAGAACGGGCGCGATCGCGCAGGCGGTGGATGCCTCGACGGTCCTCGTCTCGACCACGCTGGCGGGCAAACCCGCGGAGCGGCTGCTGCCGGTACTGGGGCACGAGCTGGCGCACACCGTCCAGTTCGGCCGCGGCGGCGCGAGCGACGGCGTGGCGGCGCTCGAAGCCGAGGCGTGGCTGGCGAGCCGGCGGGCACTGGCCGGGCTTCCGCATCGGGTGCGCGGGCGTGCGAGCGCGCCGCTCTGCGCCACCGCGCTGATCGACGTGGGCGCCCACCCGATGGCGCCCGACTTCTATGAGCGATTCAAACTCGAGCCGCTGGCGGGCGGCAACCTGCTGCATATCGACCGCACGGTCAGGCTGCGCGGCGTCACGCTCGAGGGGCTGCTGGACTGCATCATCCAGAACGGGACGGGCGATTACCTGATCGTGGTCCACGGCACCTCGTTCGGGCTGTACATCCCGCTCACCCGCGACAGTGGCCCGGTAAAGGGCGATGGTGACGTGATGGCACTGCTGGACAGCGCGCGCTCGGACAAGGAGACCGCCGAGGTACTGCTGTTCCGGGACCCCGGCGGAGAGGGCGCGGAGAAGGTCCGCACGCTGCGCAAGAAGGCCGCGAGGGTGAAGGCGCTGAAGCTGCACCGTCTGGAGCTGCGCGCGTGCAGCGTGGGTGGCGGCCCGTCGCTCATGATGCGGATCAGGGACTTCTTCGGTGCGCAGGTCCTGGGAGCCCCGGACATCGGCGATGCGTACTCCCCGCTCAACCCGGACCACCCGAATCCGGACCTCGCCCACCGCGCCGCCTGGTGCGAGAAGCGGCCAGGCAGCCGGATCTACGAGGTGGCTCCCGGCGGCTGGGTGACCCTCGGGGTCAGGCAGGTGACACAGACGAGCTTCCAGCTCGACGGACTGAGCGACCGGAACCAGTCGGTGGGCACCTGGGCCGGCACTCACCTGGCCCTGTCGCGCTTTCCCGTCCAATACCCGGGAGGCCCATTGCCCGTGCATGCGCTCTTCGAACGCCACGCCACGTATCCGCTGATCTTTCCGGGCGAAGAGGGATATGCGGGGCACATCCGGCACACGTAGCTCGCCGGACCGACGAACTGTGCATTCAGAGGAGGATGTCATTCCGAACGGGCCGGCGGTTGGCGGCTCCATGAGGAATCTATAATCCGCACACGAGCGACAGGCGGCCTCTCGCTCGTATGCGGGCGATAGATTCCTCGGGCTGCAGCCAACGGAGTAGACGCAAGATCGGTCTGACCGCCCTCGGAATGACAGCCTTCGCGGTGTGCACAGCCACCTTCCAGACCGGTATCACATGAAAGGCCGCCCCCCCCATCGGGAGCGGCCCTTCGCGTTTCCATCTACTCCGGCCTTCTACCGCGTCATTTGATGAACAGCATGTCGCGGTAGGTGGGCAGCGGCCAGTAGCTGTCGGGGACCACCTTCTCCAGCCGGTCCACCACGCCGCGCACCGCGGTCATCGCGGGGATCACGTGGTCGCGCATGTGGTGGCTCTTGCTCTCCACGCTGTCGCCGCCGAGCTCGGCGTTCTGCGCCACCAGCTCGTCGAGCGTGGTGCGCAGCTCGTCCACCAGCCCGTTCACCTGGCGGATGGTGTCGAGCACGCCCTTGCACGGCAGCCCGATGTCCTCGGCGCGCTCGGCCGAGGCGAGGAGGTCGTTCAGATAGTGCACCGCCGCCGGCAGGATCATGGTGCTGGCGATGTGCTCCGCTGTCTCGCCCTCGATGTTCACCGTCTTGAAGTACTGGTCGTACGCCACCTCGATGCGGCTCTCCAGCTCGCGGTGGCTGAGCACGCCGTACTTCGCGAACATCCCCGCGTTCTTCTCGCTGTCCAGCGTCTCCAGCGCGTCGAGCGTCGTCCGCAGGTTGAGGAGGCCACGCGTCTCCGCCTCCTTGTGCCAGTCGTCGCTGTAGCCGTCGCCGTTGAACACGATCCGCTTCACCCGGCGGATCTCGCCGGCGATCAGCTTCGACAGCGCCTCCTCGAACTCCGTCCCGTTCTGCAGCTCGGCTTCGAGCATCCCGCACAGCTCGTCGAGCGACTCGGCCATGATGGTGTTCAGCACCGTCGCGGGGAACGAGACGGACTGCGACGAGCCCAGCGCGCGGAACTCGAACTTGTTCCCCGTGAAGGCGAACGGCGACGTGCGGTTGCGGTCGCCCGCGTGCTGCGGGAGATGCGGGAGCACCGGCGCGCCGAGGCCCAGCAGCCCGCCCTCCTTGCTGCTCGAGGCGGACCCGTGCTGCTCGATCTGCTCGAACACGTCGGTCAGCTGCTCGCCCAGGAACACCGACATGATGGCCGGCGGCGCCTCGTTGGCGCCCAGGCGGTGGTCGTTCCCCGCGTAGGCCACCGACGCGCGGATCAGGTCCTGGTGCTTGTCGACCGCGCGCAGCACCGCCGTGCAGAAGAACAGGAACTGCATGTTCTCGTGCGGCGTCTCGCCCGGCTCCAGCAGGTTGGCGCTGTCGGTGCCCAGCGACCAGTTCAGGTGCTTGCCGCTGCCGTTGATCCCCGCGAACGGCTTCTCGTGCAGCAGGCACACCATCCCGTACTTCCGCGCCACGCGCCGCAGCGTCAGCATCATCAGCTGCTGGTGGTCGGCGGCGACATTCGCGTTCTCGTAGATGGGCGCCATTTCGAACTGCCCGGGCGCCACCTCGTTGTGCCGCGTCTTCACCGGCACGCCCAGGCGGTACAACTCGCGCTCCACCTCCATCATGAACGCCAGCACCCGGTCGGGGATGGAGCCGAAGTAGTGGTCCTCCAGCTCCTGCCCGCGCGGCGGCTTGGCGCCGACCAGCGTGCGTCCCGTCGTCACCAGGTCGGGGCGGCGGTAGAAGAACTCCTGGTCGACCAGGAAGAACTCCTGCTCGGGCCCGCAGGTGGCGTTCACGCGCGGGGTTTCGACGCCGAACAGCTTCAGCGCGCGGCGGGCCTGCACGTCGAGCGCGTTGATGGAGCGCAGCAGGGGGATCTTGGTGTCGAGCGCCTCGCCCGTCCACGACGCGAAGGCCGTGGGGATGGAGAGATAGCACCCCGCCGGCGTCTCCACGATGAAGGCGGGAGACGTCGGATCCCACGCCGTGTAGCCGCGCGCCTCGAAGGTCGCCCGCAGCCCGCCGGAGGGGAAGGACGACGCGTCGGGCTCGCCCTGGATCAGCTCCTTCCCCGCGAACTCGGCGACGGCGCCGCCGCCCGCGTTCGGGGTGATGAAGGAGTCGTGCTTCTCGGCCGTGCTGCCGGTGAGCGGCTGGAACCAGTGCGTGTAGTGGCTGGCGCCCTTCTCCACCGCCCATTCCTTCATGGCCAGCGCCACCACGTCGGCCACGGAGGGATCGAGCGGCTCGCCCTTGTCGATGGTGCGGACCAGCGCCTTGTAGACCTGCTTGGGAAGGCGGGCGCGCATCTCCGCCAGCCCGAAGGTGTGCTCGCCGAAGATCGACTCGATGTCGGTCACGCCGTTGCCGTTCGGCTCCGCGCCGTTGCGCGCCTCGGGCTCCCACCCCTTGGCGGCGGCCAGGGCATCGAATCGTGCGTTCAGCTTGGGCATCTGTGGTCTCGTGTTCGGGGTGAAGGGTGGTCTCTCGTCCGTCCTGTCTCACGCGCCGGCGCCGTTGCCCTGCGGGCCGCCGGCCGGCGGGCGCGAGGCCACTGCCAGCGCGGCGGTCTCCTTGATCGTGCTCAGCACGATGCTGGTGGTGGTCCACTGCACTCCCGGCCAGCTCTGGATCTCGGCCAGCAGCGCCTCGAGCGTGGAGGTGCTGTCGGTGCGGATCTTCAGCAGGTGGCTGCCCTGCCCCGTCACCGAGTGGCACTCCAGCACCTCGGGGTGCGCGGCCACGCGCTGGCGGAACTCGGGGTAGTACTGCGACCCGGCGATGCCGGTGAAGATGAACGCCGTCACGTCGCGCCCCAGCAGCTTGGGGTCGACCACGGCGGTGAACTGCCGGATGATCCCGCGCTCCTCGAGCTTCCTCACCCGCTCGCCCACCGCGGGCGAGGAGAGCCCCACCGCGATCGCGAGGTCGTGCTGCGAGGTGCGTCCGTGCTGCTGCAGCATCTCCAGCAGCCGGAGGTCGATTTCGTCAAGCCGGGCGGCGCTGCTCACCTTACGTTCTTAGCTGGCGTTTATCTCGGACTTAAGATTCGAAAACAATACCGCCACTCGACTTGAGATGCAAGGGCAAGGCCACGATTCACCGGCAGATGCAGCGTAAGTCCTTTCCGTGCAGGAGATTAGGATGTTCGCGCAGGGCGGATGAGATCTGTTCGTTCACCATCTTCCCCAAACAACAATCACACAGAGGACACAGAGGAGAACAGAGGGGCACAGGGGACCGCGATGGGTTCTCCGTGCCTCTCAGTTCCCTCTGTGTTCTCTGTGTGAAAATCTAGATCGTCGGCCGTCGAGCAAGTGCTAGTCACCAGCGACGGGAGCGGCCACCTGCGCCGCCATCTCCGCGCCGGCGATCTCCGTCTCCGCCGGCGACGGCCGGGCGGCGACGGCGGCCAGGGTGGGCGACCAGAGCACGCGGCGCACCCGCCACATCAGCGTAATCCCCACCACCGCCAGGGAGATGGTGAGCCCCGACCACACGCCCACGTGGCGGAGCGGCGTGTGGAAGCCGAGCACGTACCCGACGGGAATCCCCACGCCCCAGTAGCCCAGGATGGTGATCCACATCGGCACGCGCGTGTCGGCCGCGCCGCGCAGCAGGCTCAGCGCCGTCACCTGCGCGCCGTCGAACACCTGGAAGAGCGCCGCCATGAACAGCAGCGACGTTCCCACCGCCACGATCCCCGGATCGCTCGTGTAGAGCCCGATCAGCTGCCGCGGCACCAGCAGGAACGCCAGCGCGCACGCCGACATGAAGCCGAGCGCCACCGCGTACGTCCCCAGCGCCGCGCGCCGCACGCCGCGCCGGCTGCCCGCGCCCAGGTGGTGGCCCACGCGGATGCCGCCCGCCGCGCTGGCGCCCACCGCCACCATGAAGGTCGACGAGGCGATGTTGATGGTCACCTGGTGCGAGGCCAGCTGCACCGGGCCCATCCACCCCATCATCACCGCGGCGAACGAGAAGCAGCCGATCTCCGCCCCCAGCTGCATGCCGATGGGCGCGCCGATGGCCGCGATGGCCCGCATCCGCGCCGGCACCGGCCGCAGGCTCACCCCGCGGAAGGGCGAGAGCTCGGGGTGGCGGGCCACGTACGCCGCCATCGCCGCCAGCATGGCGCAACGCACGAACGACGTCGACAGCCCCGACCCCACCACGCCCAGCGGCGCCACCACCCCCGGCACGCCGTGGATCAGCACGCGGTTGCCGATCACGTTCAGCGCCACGCCCACGAACAGGATGGTCATGGCCACGCGCGTGCGCCCCATCCCGTCGAGGTACTGGCGGAAGGCGCCGAACAGCATCAGCGGCAGCACGCCGGGCGCCAGCGCCACCATGAAGCGTCCCGCCAGCCGCGCCACCTCGGGGTCCTGCCCCAGCCAGCGCGCCACGGGTCCCCCGGCCAGCGACAGCGCCGTCACGGGGATGGAGACGAGGATCGCCAGCCACAGCCCCTGCACCGCCACGCGCCGGCACGCCTCGCGGTCACCCGCGCCGAAGCTCTGCGCCACCAGCGGCGTCATCCCCATCAGGATGCCGCTGAAGGTGACCAGCGAGGCGAAGTGGAGCCCCGACGCCAGCCCGGCGGCCGCCAGCGACGCGGGGCCGAGCGGCGCCACCATGATGGTGTCGGTGGTGGTCATCGCCACGGCGCCGAGCTGGCCCACGATGATCGGGCCGGCCAGGCGCAGCAGCGCGCGGATCTCGTGCGCCAGCAGCATCCTCCCGCGCCGCCGCCGTCCCGGCGAAGGCCCCGCGTGCGGCCGCGGCCGCCTCATCGTCGTCGTTCCCATGATCTCCCCGTCCCTTTCCCGTTTATCTCGTTGGTATATTTGATGTTGAGCCTGCGAATGTCATCCTGAGGGAGGCGCCGAGCCGCCCTGTCCTTCCCCACCGAATCCTGGCGCCGACCGAAGGATCTACTCTCCGCCGAGCGAGGTTGGTCTCGATGCACCCGGCCGGGCCTCGCTCATACCGATGCAAGATCCTTCGGGAGCGCCAACCATCGGCGTCGACGAGAGTTGCGTGCGGCGCTCCCTCAGGATGACATCGTCCTCTCCGCCGCTTCCGTCCCACGCCACCCAAAAACCAGAGGGCCCCGCGGATGTGGTCTCCGCGGGGCCCTCGCTTTGTCCGTCCGGCGTCGCCTCAGTTGCGCTCCTGCGCCTGCTGGGCGGCCTGGATGGCCAACAGCTTGGTGTCGCCGGCGGAAATCAGGGCCTCCGCGAAATCCTGCCGCTCCTCCAGGAGGCTCAGGCGGCTGTCGATGGAGACCAGCAGGTCGCGCATGCGGGTGACGTCCTGCGGGTCGGCGTTGGCCGCCCGCAGCTTCTGCTGCGTCATCACCTCCAGCAGCGCGCCCAGGCGCTTGGAGATGGGACGGAGGATCAGCACGCCCCCGGTGGTGACGATGGCAGTGACCATCACGGTCAAAATGACGATGTCACCCGAAGTCATGGACGCTCCCTGGGTGGATTCGGGGGCCGGTGCGGCGGATTCCGCGTCGGCGGCCTGGGGCGCGGCACGGCCGTGGCCGCGCGACACCCCTTTCGCAAACGTATTCTGAATCGCCGGATCGGGCAATGGCTTTGGTCGGGAGACGGGCGAGGGATGGCCGGATGCGGCCGGTGCGCTCACGCGGCGGTCGCGTCGGAACGCACGGGGATGGACGCGCGGCGCGGCGTCTTCTTCCCCCTCCTGAGCCAGACGGGGACGCGGACGGCGAAGAGGACGGCGAGCACGGCGGCGTAGATCAGGGGCTCGCTCACGTCCTTCTTCACCGCCCAGAGGAAGTGGACCACGCCGAGGAGCGCGGCGGCGTAGACGAGGCGATGCAGCTTCACCCAGCGCTTCCCCAGGCGGCGGATGCTGGCCTTCGTCGAGGTGAGCGCGAGGGGGATCAGGAGGCAGAAGGCGGTGAAGCCGGCGGTCACGTAGGGATGCTCCGCCACGTCCTCGACGATGTACGCCGGCGCGAACGCCTGGTCGCCCAGGTAGATGAAGAAGTGCAGCACCGCGTAGAAGAACGCGAACAGCCCCAGCGGCCGCCGCGCCGCGATCATCCCGTTCCACCCCGTCAGGCGCCGCACCGGGGTGACGGCGAGGGTGGCGAGAAGGAGCGTCAGCACCGCCTTCCCGGTGCGGTGGGTGATGTCCTTCACCGGGTCCGCCTCGAGCGTCCCCGTCAGGATGGCGACCGCCAGCAGCGCCAGCGGCAGAAGCCCGCCGATCCAGACGGCGGGCTTCAGCACCTTTTCCAGCGCGCGCTCGAGCGAGGGGCTCAGAAGAACCTCCGCAGGTCCATCCCCCGGTAGAGCGAGGCGACCTGGTCGGCGTAGCCGTTGAAGGGGAGCGTCGCCCGGCGCTTGAACCAGCCGTCGCCGATGCGGCGCTCGCGCGCCTGGCTCCAGCGCGGGTGGTCGACGGCGGGGTTCACGTTGGCGTAGAAGCCGTATTCGTCGGGCGCGGCCAGGTTCCACGCCGTGCGCGGCTGCTCGGCGGTAAAGCGGATGCGCACGATGGACTTGATCGACTTGAACCCGTACTTCCAGGGGACGACCAGCCGCAGCGGCGCGCCGTTCTGCGCGGGGAGCGGCCGGCCGTAGATCCCCGTCGCCAGCAGGGCGAGGGGATGCATGGCCTCGTCCATCCGCAGCCCCTCGACGTACGGCCACTCGAGCACGCGCCGCCGCTGCCCGGGCATCTGCTCGGGATCGAGCAGCGTGGTGAATTCCACGTACCGCGCCGCGGGCCGCGGCTGCGCGCGGGCGAGCACGTCGCGCAGCGGCACGCCGTCCCACGGGATCACCATCGACCACGCCTCGACGCAGCGGAAGCGGTAGGTGCGGTGGACCGTCTGCCGCGCGGGCGCCAGGTCGTCGACGGCGTAGCGGCCGGGGCGCGCGCAGAGGCCGTCGACGGTGACCGTCCACGGGCGCACGCGCAGCTTGCCGGGCGCCTCGGCGGCGGGATCCTCCTTCCCCGTGCCGAACTCGTAGAAGTTGTTGTACGAGGTGATCTGCTCCCAGCTGTTGGGCGGGTCGCCCTGCGCGCCCTCGGCCGCGGTGCAGGCGGAAAGGAGCGACGGCGCCGCGATCCCCGCCACCAGCGCCCCCGCCGAGGCGATGAAGCGGCGCCGGTCGAGGTAGTCGCGCTCCGGCGTGATCTCGGACGACGGGATGTCGTCGGGCCTGCGGATCAGCATCTCGTCTCCTTGCTCGTCTTCACGAGAACCATCCCGTGTGGCCGCGCCGCTGGGGCCCTCTCCCTGGCTGCCCGGCGCGACCCGTCGCGCCCGGACAGCCTGTCCCTCCCCCAAAACCGACTGGGGGAGGGACGGGCTCGCTTCGCTCGTGACGCGCGAGGGAGATTCCTGTCGCGGGGCGAACGTTATAGCGCCGCGCCGGCGGGCGGGTTCCTCGCGGGGCGCGGCGCGGCGGCCAGGCGCCGGCGCGAGCCGCGGATCTCCGGCACCTCGACGATGCGAACGCCGGCGGGCGGGTTCTCCACGGCGTGCACGAGCGCGGCCACCATGTCGTCGAGCGTCGCCAGCCCCAGCCGCAGCGCCTGCCCGCGCGTGGCGGGAATGCGCTCCAGCAGCCAGTAGACCGGCGTCAGCGCGTACGCCCAGCGGTGGCCGGGGCCGAGCACGTACCAGGGGCGGACGAACGTCGCCGAGAGCCCCGCGTCGCGCACCATGGCCTCGCCCGCGATGCGCACCTCCTGGTACGCGCGCATCACCGACGCCGGATGCGCGACGCTCACGTAGACGAAGTGCGCCGCGCCCCCCGCCCGCGCCGCCGCGACCGACTCGCGCGCGGAGACGAGGTCCACGCGGCGGAACTCTGCCGCCTTGCGGGGACTGGGATGCGGCGTGCCGACCAGCTGCACGAAGGTGTCGCCCGGCCGCACCGCGCCGGCGAAGGTCGCGTGGTCCAGCGCGTCGCCGGTGACCGGCTCGGCGCCCGGCGGCAGCTTGGCCTCGCTGCCGCGGCGGACGAGCGCGCGGACGCGGTGGCCGCGCGCCAGCAGCTCCGCGACGAGCCGCCGGCCGATGTACCCCGTGCCGCCGGTGACGAAGACTTCGCGTGTCATGGAGATGGGCTCCGGGACAGAGAGAAGCGCCGTCTCTCCCATCTACCGCAACGGGTGAGATGGCGCGCGGTGGATGGAAGTTACGGGCGCGATGCGTGGATCTCTGCCGCTCCATACGCCGGCGCGGCCGCAGCCGGATCTCGCCCTGGCGATTGCGCCCGCTGTCGAGAGCCCGCACCATCCGTCGCGGTGCACCGACAGGCCGCGGCGGCGAGGGTGAGCGGATGCGTCGATTCGCGCGCGATCTCCGGTTACATTCCCGGGGTCCGCGACTTGCCCCGGGCGCGGCCGAACCCTTCCGTCGTCTCCCCGATCCCCTGCCCCGCCGCTTCCCCCGCGATGAGCACCGCCACACCGCCGACCCGCTCCGATCCGCAGACCGCCGCGCGCGATCTCCAGCCCCGTGACGGCGAACCGGCGTCGGGGCGTGGAGCGCGGGTGCTGCTCTGGCTGACGGTGCTGGGGGTGTGCGCCGGCGCCGGGCTGCGGATCTGGCTCTTCCTGCGCAACCAGTCGCAGTACTACGACGAGCTGATGCTCTCGCTGAACGTGGCGATGCGGTCGTACGGCGAGCTGCTGCAGCCACTGCGGCCCGAGCAGGTGGCGCCGCCGCTGTTCCTGTGGGCGCAGCGGCTGATGGTGGACCTGTTCGGGGTGAACGACCTGTCGCTGCGGATCGTGCCGGTGCTGGGCGGCATCGCCGTGCCGGCCGCCGCGGCGCTGGCCGGGCGGCGGCTGGGCGGATGGGGCGCCGCGTGCCTGTGCGCCTGGGCCACGGCGCTCAATCCCAACCTGCTCTTCTACTCCCTCTCCGGAAAGCCGTACGGCCAGGAGCCGCTGGTCGCCGCCGGCATCGTCCTGCTGACGGCCGCCACGCTGCGCGACCGCCGGCGCTGGCCCGCGCTCCTGCTGGCCGGCTGCGTGGCCGCGCTCTGGTGCATCCCCGTGCCGTTCATCCTGGCGGGCGCGGGCGCCGCGCTGGCGGTGGACTGGCTGCGGCGCCCGGACCGGCGCCGCGCCCTCGCGCCGCTCGCGGCGATGGCCGTGGCGTGGGCCGGAACCTTCGCCATCGTCTACCTCACCTCGTACCGCGACCCGCAGACCGCCGCGTACCTGCGGCGCTTCTGGGCGCCCAATTTCCCCGCGAACGCGGCCAGCGTGCACGACGCCGCGCTGCTGTTCGTGGACGGCATCGCCCGGCCGGCGGCGCTGCAGGGGCCGCTGGCGATGGTGCCGATCGCCCTCTACCTGGCGCTCTGCGCGCTGGGCGCGTGGGACCTGCTCCGGCGCCTGGGCGCGGCGTACGTGGCACTGCTGGCGGTGCCGGTGCTGGGGATGTACGCCGCGTGGGCGGCGGGGCAGTATCCGCTGGAGGTGCGGCTGGTGCTGTTCGCGCTCCCGCTGCACCTGCTGCTGGTGGCGCTGGGCGTGACCCGGCTCGGCCGCGCGCTTCCGCGCCGCGCCGGCGCGGCGGCCGTCGTCGCGGCCTGCGCGGTGCTGGCCGTGCTGCCGCTGCGCAACCTAGCCGAGTACCTGCGGGTTCCGCAGTTCGCGCGCTTCCGCCAGTCCATCGCCTACGTCGCCGCGCACCGCGCCCCCGGCGAGCCCGTGTACGTCTCGGCCACGGCGATGGTGACGTGGCTCTTCTACACGACCGACTGGCGGCAGCCGGAGACGGAGCGCACCCGGCGGATCTTCGCGTGGATGGCGGCGACGGGGCCGAACTCGGGGAACATGCCGAGCCGGCATGCGCCGGTGGTGCACGAGGGATATGACCGCGTGCTCGGCACCCCTCGCGGGCCCGAGCTGTTCGGCGTGGCCACCGGCTCCGAGACCTTCGTGGGGAGCCGCCGCACGCCGGCCGATCCGGGGTGGGGCGAGAACGAGACCGACCGCATCCGCCGGGCGGCGGGCGGCTCGACCGCCTGGGTCCTGCTGCGGAACTTCGACGCGCTCGACGCCGCCCTCCGCCGCGGCGGCGCCGTGGAGGTCGACCGCCAGGACGCCGGCGCCGGCTTCACCGTGCTGCGCGTGCGCTTCCCCCGGCCGCGCGGCGACGGCTGAGGGGATCGAGATGGGAGAAACGCGAGGGGGGCGCGGCTCGGCCGCGCCCCCTTGCTTACGTCCGGTCAGGGCTTTCGAGCTACCCGTGAATCAGCACTCCGGAACGACTGATCTCAACGAAGTCCGCGGTTCCGAGCGCGTCGACGATCACGGGGATGTTGAGCTTGAGAATCGACTCGAGTTCGCGGTTGGAGATGTTACCCGTCGAAACCAGAAGCAGCTTCTCGGGCCGGCGTTGAAGAAGATGGCTGTCGACGAAATCCGCGTCCTTCGTGATCACGATGCGGTTCTCGAGAAGCGACAGTTCGACGATGACCGCGTCGGTCGTTCGATTGGCTTCCGGGAGATCGAGCGTGTGGACCGCGTCATGTCCGTGCTCCCGCAGCAAGATGGCTATGCGACGCGGAAGCTGGGCGTCGACGACGAAGTTCATGCCGCGAGCGGCTCGATGCGCTTAACCCGGATGACGCGGGCCGCGTACTCCAGCACGGCCAGGATGTCGTCAGGCTCGAGATCCGGGTAGTCGTCCAGGATCTCGGCGTGCGTCATTCCTGAGCTGAGCAGTTCCAGGATCGTCTCGACCGGATAGCGCAGCCCCCGTACCGTCGGCTTCCCGTGGCAAATGTGCGGATCGATCGTGATCCGGCCGTTGGAGAGGTCCATATGTGCTCCCTCGTGTGCATCGTGGAGCTTCAAGTCTACGCGTGATCGCTGCGGATGGACAATGGGCGCGAATCAGCGAACGGGCGCGGCCCGGCCGCGCCCCCTCGCATTCGCATCATTCCCATCCGGCTTCACCGCGCCCCGGCGAGCGCCTCCAGCTTCGCGATGCGCTCCTCCATCGGCGGGTGGGTGGAGAACCACTTCGTGAAGCCGCCGCCGCGCACCGCCGCCAGCGGGTTGACCTGTGCCAGCGGCGCGACCGCGGGCGACACCTCCATGGGGATGGCGTGCGCGCCCATCTCCAGCTTGCGCAGCGCGCTGGCCAGCGACAGCGGGCGGCCGCTGATCTGCGCGCCCACGGCGTCGGCCTTGAACTCGCGCTGGCGGCTGATGGCCAACTGCACCAGCATGGCCGCCAGCGGCGCCAGGATCAGCATGGCGATCAGCACGAACGGGTTCACGTCGCGGTCGTCGTCGCGCCCGCCGAAGAAAAAGCCGAAGTGCGCCAGGTTGCTGATCGCGCCCGCCAGCGTGGCGGTGACGGTCATCAGCAGCATGTCGCGGTTCTTGATGTGCGCCAGCTCGTGCGCGATCACCCCCTCCAGCTCGTCGGGGCTCACCGCGCGCAGGATGCCCTCCGTCACGCAGACCACGGCGTGCTCGGGGTCGCGCCCGGTGGCGAACGCGTTGGGCTGCATGTGCGGCGCGACGGCGACCGTCGGCATCGGCAGCCCCGCGCGCTGGCGCAGGCGGTCGACCATGGCGTACAGCTCGGGCGCCTGCGTGTGGTCGACCACCTGCGCGCCGTACATCCGCAGCACCATCTGCGCGGACCCGAAATAGGCGAAGAAGTTCATCCCCGCCGCCAGCACCAGCGCGATCACCAGACCGCTCTGGCCGCCGATCAGGCTTCCCACCGCGCCCAGCAGGGCGGTGAGGCCGGCCATCATCAGGAAAACCTTCACGTTGTTCATAGTCTCGTCTCTCCATCCGGATGGTGGGTTCCGGAACCTTGAACTGCACCGGGAACTGCAACTTCGACGTCAGCGCAAAGTCCTAATACCAAATCCGGCTATACAGTTGACGCATTTGCGTCCGTGGGCCACCACCGGAAGCAGGTGGTACTTCGGATGATTTCGGTCTGCTCGCCGAGCTCGCAGCAACGCTTGCTCAGCGTCGCTTCGAGCTCGTCCAGCGACGCGAAGCTCCGGTTGGCCAGCGGCTCGTCGCAGAGCTCCCACAGGTGCTCGGCCGGCTGCAACTCGGGCGAGTAGGGTGGCAGCGGGACGAACTCGATCCCCTCCGGGCACTTCACCTCGCCCCCGCTGTGCC
>DASUYB010000037.1 GCA_036377595.1 Longimicrobium sp.
GGTGAAGAAGGGGCGCTTCTCGGGGAAGAAGGTCTCGTACTGGCTGAGGTTGACCTGGCTGGGATCGGCCTCCACCTGCCCGAAGTCGGGGTTCACGGTGGCGTCGAGCGTCAGGTCGCTGGTGAGGCCGTACTTGAGGTCCAGCCCCATCGACCCGCGGAGGTCCGTCGCGCGGTAGAAGGGGTCGCCCCCGCTCCCCGGCGCGCGGGTGGCGCCGGTGACGGCGTAGGGGAGGAGTTCCAGGCGGCGCGGCGACGGAAGGCCCCGCATCCCCCGCAGCTCGCCGAAGCGGGCCACGGTGCGGCTGTCGTCCTTGCGCAGCGGCGCCCAGAAGCTCTGCTCGTTGGTGCGGGCGACGATCCGCGCCGCCTCGAAGCCCCACACCCCGTCGCCGCCCGGGGCGAAGCGGAGCGCGGAGAGGGGGATGCGGAACTCGGCGCTCCATCCCCGCTCGTCGCGGCTCACCGCCACGTCCCACACCGCGTCCCAGCCGGGATCGTCGTTGGAGCCGTCGGCGATGGTGAAGTCGCGCTTCACCCCCGCGGGGTTGACCTGGAAGGCGTAGCCGGTGCGCCGGTCGTGGCGCGAGTCGAAGGCCACCAGGAGCCAGTCCGACGGCGATTCCTCGTCACGCCGGGTCAGCTGGCTGGCGATGCGGGCGGGCTCGGGGTCGTACGCGCGCATGGCCACGTAGATGGCCCCATCGTCGAAGGCCAGGCGGACCACGGTGGGGTAGCGGGACGGCTTCCCCTCGTCCGGGTCGCGCTGCACGAAGCCGGTGGCCGAGTCGGCCGCGGCCCACACGGGGTCGTCGAGCCTGCCGTCGAGCGTGGGCGCGCCGACGGCGGCGGTCAGGCGGTAGGCGTCGAGGGCCTGCGTGGCGGCCTGGGTGGTGTCGGCCGCGAGGGTCGCGGAGAGGAAAAGCGCGGCGAGCATGGGTCCGTCGTTAGGTTCCGCGAAAGTGAAGGGGGAGGTGAGCCCGGCTCACCTCCCCCCGTACGCGGTCAGCGGCGGACGAGTTTCACGCTTCCGGAGAAGGTCTGCATCTTCACGGTGGCGTCGCCGGAGCCCAGGCGGATCCGGGCCGAGCGGCGCGACTCGCGCTCCACCCGCGCGCCGGGATAGTCGACGTCGATCGACCCGCTGAAGGTTCCCGCGTCGATGTCGGCCGAGGCGCCGGAGGAAAGCTGCAGCACCACGTTGCCGCTGTGGCTGTTCAGCTCCAGGTCGGCGTCGCGGTCCAGGTCGCCGGTGAGGATCACCGAGCCGGAGACGGTCTGGAACGAGCCGCTGAGGCCCCGCCCGGTCACCCGCACGTCGCCCGAGACGCTGTGCACCTCGGCGCGGCCGCGCATCGACGCGATCTCCACCGTTCCGCTGGTGGACCCGGCCTCGACCTGCCCCGCCTGGGCGGTGATGCGCACGCCGCCGCTCAGGCTGGTGGCCTCCACCCGGTCGCGCACCGTGCCGGCGACGGTGACGGAGCCGCTCAGCGAGGTGGCCTCCACGCGCTCGGCGTCGGCGTCCACGTCCACCGACCCGCTGCGCGAGGTGGCCATGATGGTGCGCGAGCGCCCGCCGGACACGCGCACGCCGCCGCTGTGCGAGGTGGCCTCCACCGTCCCGTCCATCCCCTCCACCGTCACGCTCCCGCTCATGGAGACGATCTCCACGTCCTTGCGCCGGGGGACGCGGATGGTGAGCGAGCCGCCGCGGTTGGAGCCGTGGCCCCCCGGGCGCTGCACGCGCACTTCCAGCCCCGCGTCGTCGTCCTCCAGCACCAGCCGCTCGCTGCTGGAGCCGAGCGTGCCGGTGACCTGCACCTGGTTCTGCCCCCACCCGATCACGTGGATGCTGCCGGAGGGGTTGTGGATCTCCACCCGGCCCGTGGAGCCGGTGGAGCGCGTGGCGTTGACCTGCTGCTGTGCCCGCGCCGTTCCGGCGCCCGCCGCGACCAGCGCGGCAGTGAGGGCGAGGGTTCCAACCCGCATGATGGGGCTCCCGTCGTGTGTCGGTCCGCGATCTAGGCTTCGGGTCCGCCGCTACAGCTCCACCGCCTGGCGGAGCATCTGGACCTTGGCGTCGTAGGTGGCCGAGAGCATCTGCGTCAGCTCGCGGCTGTTGGGGTCCTTCTCCAGCGCCGCACGCGACTCGGCGATGGCCGCGTCGATGATGCGGAGGTTGGTCTCCAGCGTGCGCACCGTCTCGGGCGCCAGCTGGCCGCGCTTCGTCTCCAGCACGCGAACCAGGTCGTCGATGGCGCGCTGGTAGTCCTGCTCCGCGGGGCGGAAGGCGGCGAACGCCGTCGTTGACCCCGCCCCCGCCTGCCCCGCCGTCGCCGGGTTGCTCCGCTGCGTCCCGGGATTCGCGTCCGCCGTCCCCCGCGGATCGCCCGCGTCCGCCGGCGGCGTGGCGTGGACCGTGGGGCCGAGGGCGACGGGACCGCTGGCCGGGCCCTGGCGGTCCTGCATCAGCCTGGCGGTGATGGCGCTGGACGAGGCGACCAGCACCACGGCGGCGGCGGCCTGCAGCGCCCACCGCGGCGGCTGCCACGGGCGGCGGCGCGGGGCCAGGGGGATCACCTTCGTCTCCTCCGCGGGAACCTCGGCCACCACGGCGCGGGGCTCCAGGCGGTCGGCGATCCCCGCCCACAGGTCGCGCCGCGGGGTGACGCCGGTGGGGAGCGCCGCCGTCATGGCCAGCAGCGAGCGGACGGCCTCCACCTCGGCGCGGCACTCGTCGCACCCGTCGACGTGCCGCTGCACGCGGACGCGGTCGATGTCGGAGAGCTCGCCCGAGGCGAAGTCGTCGAGCAGCTCGAAAGCCTGTTCGTGGGTCATCGTTCCAGTGCCTCTCTCAGCAGCCGGCGCGCCCGGTGGAGCTGCGCCTTGCAGGTGCCCACGGCCAGGCCGTGGAGCTCCGCGATCTCCTCGTGCTTGTAGCCTTCCACGTCGTGCAGCACGAACACCGTGCGCGCCCCCGGCGGCAGCGTGGCGATGGCGCGCTCCAGGTCCATCGCCTGCCCGGGATCCGCCGCCCGGCCGGGCGTCTCGAACGCCGCCGGGTCGTCGGTGCCGAACACCTTCCCCACGCGGATCCCCTCGGAGCGCCGGTCTCCCAGGACGACGTTGACCGCGAGCCGATGGAGCCAGGTGCTGAACGCGCTCTTCCCCTCGAACATCTCCAGCTTCTGCCAGGCGCGCACGAACACGTCCTGCGTCAGCTCCTCGGCCCGGCCCGCGTCGCCGCACATGCGCAGGCAGAGCGCGTAGACGCGGTCCAGGTTCTCGCGGTAGAGCTGCTCGAAGGCGGCGACGTCGCCCTGCTGCGCGCGGCGGACGGTCATGGCCGCCGCCGCGGGGGCTTCGTCTTCAACGAGCATGGTCGCCATCGAGTCCGGCCGTTGGAGGGTGCGCAGCTTTACCGCTGCCCCTCTGATGCACGGCGTTCCGGGTTGGTTTAAACGGTTGCGGAGATGGAGATTCCGCGACCCTGGGGCGCGCGTGCCAGTGCGCGGCCGGGGATGGGTACCGCATGGGTGATTCGGGACCGCGTGAGGGGGAGGGCTCCCCGGAAGGTGGTGCGGGAGAAGGGGATAAGATAACAGCGTGGAGGCGGTTGGGGGACAGGGAAGAGGGGATCGTCCCAGAAACGGAGACGGGAGAGAGGATGCCGGTTCTATTGGGGACGTCGCGGAAAGGGTCGCGAGGAAGGAGATGACGGTGGGATCTGGGCGGGGACGGGCGAATGGAATTCGCGGCAACAACGGCCCGAAGTCCGCCTTCGCGGACTCCCGGCCGATGCATCGGTGCGAGGTGGGATGCCCCGGCGCGGCCGCGGGCGGGCCCCCTCCCCCGGCCCCTCCCCCGCTGCGCAGGGGAGGGGAGAACTCAGCGCGGAGGCGAGTTCGTCGCGCAGGGGGAGGTGAGCGCGACCTGTCAGCTCACCGCAGGACGTCGCCGCGGCGGAGGAAGTTGTCGACGGTGGTGAAGAACGCCGCGGGCTGCTCCAGCCAGGGGAAGTGGCCGGCGTTCTCGATCGTCACCAGGCGCGCGTCGGACAGGTGCTGCGCGTAGTAGGCGGAGCTGGCGGCGGGAATCACGTCGGCCGAGCCGTGCACCACCAGCGTGGGCGCGGCGATCGCCTGCAGGTACGGCGCGGCGTCCCACGACGCGTCCAGCGCGCCCATCCCCACCAGCAGCGCGAACACGCTGTTGGCCGCCGCCGGCACCGGCACGTCGCAGAAGCGGATCCCGTCCACCTTCTGCGGGTCGGCGAAGTAGGGGCGGAAGATGCTGTGGAACAGCTCCTCGCACCCGGCCACCGGGTCAGCCACCTGGCCGCCCAGGAACAGGTTCATCAGCTCGATCTGCCGCGCCAGCTGCTCCGGCGCCGTACGCGCGATGCGGTTGGCGGTGAACTGCTCCACGAATGCGCCGGTGGCGGGCGCCGGGTCCAGCAGAACCAGCCGCTCCACGTTCTGCGGATGGCTGGCGGCGTAGAGCACGGCGAACACCGCGCCCGACGAGTGCCCGGCCAGCGCCATCTTCGCCAGCCCGAAGTGCCGGCGGACGGCCTCGATGTCGGCCACCTGGCGGTCCGGGCCGAGCTGCGCGGGGTCGGTGACGATGGTCGAGCGCCCGGAGCCGCGCTGGTCGAAGTAGATGACGGTGCGGCCGTGGGCCAGCGGCCCGAGGTCCGGCGCCATGTAGCGGTAGCTGAGGCCGGGACCGCCGCTCATCACCAGCACGGTGTCGGGGCCGCTGCCCTCGACGTGGTAGAACAGGGAGACGCCGTCGGCGCTGGGCACGAAGCCTTCGGCCGTGGTCGGCGCGGCGAACTGCATCTCGTGCCGCGGCGTGGCGGTGGTGGGGGCGAGCGGGGCGTCGGCGCGGTCGCACGCGGCGGCCAGCGGGAGGAGCACGAGCGAGGTACGGATCTTCACGGTGTGGTTCCGGTGTGTCGGGATGGGCAGATGTATGCCTTCAGCGCCGCGCCCCAGTGGCGCGGCACGCCCCATCATCGAGGCACGCCCGGTGCCGCGTCCCGGTGAGCAGGATTCATCAAATCCATCTGTTTGCGATCAAACATCTTCCATCTCACGCTTGACAAAATCTCCCAATTTTCCAAGCTGCGGCAATGATTCCCCGCTTGGGACAGCGCTGCCGCGCCACCCTGCCCCATCTCCAAAAAGATCGATCTCACGCGGAGACGCGGAGACGCGGAGAACTCATCCCGGGGGTGAGTTCTCCGCGCCTCCGCGTCTCCGCGTGAGGCCTCTTCAGGATATCAGCGAGGGCGCAGGGGGATGGGGATCGCGACATCGCCCCAGCGCATCTCCAGCACGGCGCTGTCGGGCGTGGCGACGGGGATGTCGTACGCGAGCGACTCGACGTACGGCGCGGGGCGCGGGCGAACGCTGATGCGCAGCGCGTCCTTCTCCGCGCCGGGATAGGGGACGTGGTAGGCGCCGGCATCGCGGCTGAAGATCAGCGTCCAGTCGCCCGCGGAGACGGGGATCATCCACAGGCTGTAGGCGCCCTTCGGCAGCGTCGCCGCGCCGATCGCCAGGTCGGCGCTGGTGGTGAGCTTCGTGGCCTCGTCGGCGCCGGGACACCAGACCGAGTCCCACGGCACGATCCCGCCGAACAGCCTGCGCCCGCGCGCCGACGGGCGGTTGTAGCGGACCGACACCTCCGTCGCGCCGATGCGCTGCACGAGGAGCGCGGGCTGGCTCTTCCGCTTCGCGCCGGACGGCACGCGGCCGCACGCCACAGCGACGAGCGCCAGCGCGAGCACGGCGGCCGCGCGTCTGGATCGGATCATGGCAAGGAGAGCGGGCGGGGGATGAAGGAACTGCCCGCCCGGAGTATACGCCCGCGCGCGCGGGCGCTCAATCGCCGCGTGTCAGGGCCGGCCGGCGCGCACGAACACGATGTAGACGATGAACGCGAGCGCCACGGCCAGGATCAGCAGCCCGGTCAGCATGCTCGGCATCCCCAGCCGCGACGTGGAGGAGTTGCCGAAGTCGCCGCGCGCGGTGTCGGGGTCCGGCGGGACGTCGCGGTTGGGATCAGGGCCGCCCGTCGACATCGTCGTCCCCGCCGTCGTGGTCGTGCGCGGTCGCGGGCTCGTTGGTGAGGTCGCGGTCCGCCAGCGTGCGCGCGGCCAGCTCGGCCTCGCGCCCGGTCATCTCGCGCGGCTCGGGGGCGGGGCTCGCGTCCGTCCCCGACTCCGCGCCCGCCACGTTGTCCCGCCGGTCGTCGCCCATCTCCATCTCCCTGGCTGTGGGTGCGACCGTGCGGCGAGCAAGAGGCGTGCGAACGCAGAATCGCCCCCGTCCGCGCGCGGCGAACGGGGGCGATTCTGCTGACGAACGACGGTGACGCTCAGCCCTGCATCGCGGGGCGGCGGCCGCCGCGGCGGCGACGGCGCTTGCCGGCGCCGGGCGCGCCATCCTGCCGCGGCGCGTCGTGCTGCCCGCGCGGCGCGAAGCCGTCGCGGCGCGGCTCGTTCGCCGGGCGGCGCGAATCGTCGTCGCGGCGGCGCGGCTGCATCGGCTGGCGCTGGCCACGGGTGGCCAGGCGCGCGGCCTCGTCGGCCTCGCGCTGGGCCTTGGCCTCGGCCTTCTGCTTGGCGCGCTCGCGCTCGGCGGCCTTCCGCGCGCGGATCTCCTTGATCCGCTCGCCGATCGGCACCTCGAAGCGCTCCGCCGCGCGGGCGTTGTAGTCGAACCCGGGCACCGTCACGCGGCGGATCGGCTTGCCGACCGCGCGCTCGATGTCGCGCAGGTCCTTCTCCTCCTCGGGAGAGACCAGCGTGTACGCCTCGCCCGTGGCCTCGGCGCGCGCGGTGCGGCCGACGCGGTGGATGTAGTCCTCGGGCTGGTGCGGCACGTCGAAGTTCACCACGTGCTCCAGCGCCTCCACGTCGATCCCGCGCGCGACGATGTCCGTCGCCACCAGGATGCGGTATCTCCCGCTCTTGAAGCCCGCCAGCGCCTCGGTGCGCGCGCTCTGGCTGCGGTTGCCGTGGATGCGCGCGACCGGGATCCCCGCCTGCTCCAGGATCTCGAACAGCCGGTTGGAGCGGTGCTTGGTGCGGCAGAACACGATGGCCTGCCCCACGTCGCCGCGGCGCAGCAGCTCCAGGAACAGCGCCGGCTTCAGGTCCTCCTTGACCGGATACAGCGCTTGGGTGATGCCCGTGGCGGGCGCCGCCTTGCGCTCGATGTTGATGGCCGCGGGCTGGCGCAGCATCTCCTTGGAGAGCTGCACGATCGGCGCGGGCATGGTGGCGCTGAAGAACAGCGTCTGCCGCTGCGTGGGCAGATGCCTGAGGACGCGGCGGATGTCCGGCAGGAAGCCCATGTCGAGCATCCGGTCGGCCTCGTCCAGCACCAGCACCTCGATCTGGTCCAGCTTCGCGTACGGATACTGGAGATGGTCCAGGAGGCGGCCCGGCGTGGCGACGATCAGGTCGACGCCGCGGCGGAAGGCCTGCTCCTGCGGCTGCATTCCCACGCCGCCGAACACCGCGGCCGCGCGCACGTCGGTGTGCCGCGCCAGCGCGGTGAAGTGCTCGTGGATCTGCGCCGCCAGCTCGCGCGTGGGCGAGAGGACCAGCGCGCGCGTGGTGCCGCGCGGCTTGTCGATCAGGCGGTTGAGGATGGGAAGGAGGAAGGCGGCGGTCTTGCCGCTGCCGGTCATGGCGCACGCCAGCAGGTCGCGCCCCTCCAGCGCGGGCGGGATGGCCTCCTGCTGGATGGGCGTGGGCTTCGTGAACTCCAGGTCGCGCACGGCGCGCAGGAGCGAGGGATGGATCGAGAGTGTATCGAAAGACATGGTGTTCCCATGGACCACGGGTAAATCCGCCTGTTTCAGGGCGGATGCCGCGTTCCGTGGCGTGGCACAAAAGAAGACGGCGGGCTCGCGGCTGAGTCCGCCGTCCAGCATTGGTGCATCCAATATAACCAATTTTGCCGAAAGATGTCAGTGCCGGGCGGAAATCTCGTTGAGAGGATGCGACTGAAGTCGCGGCTACGACGACACGCAGTCCGCCTTCGCGGACTTCCACCGGATGCAGGATTCCAGTCGAATCCACGCCTCCCCCGCTGACGTCATCCTGAGGCCGGACAGACCGTAATCGGCATCCGCGCAGTCGGTTGCAGGCCGAAGGATCTATCGCCGGACCCGCACGCGATTCGGCGGCGATGCACCAATTCCTCGACGGGACTCCCTGATCACCCCTTCCGCACAGTCCGATCGAGGTAGTCGCGGATGCGGGCGTGGGTCTCGGGGGCGGACCAGGCGGCCACCACCTGCTCGTCGTATGCAGCCGAGGCGGCGATGCGCTCCAGCGACGGGCCGCGGAGATACTGCTTCGTCAGCGCGAAGGCGGTCGGCGCGATGGCGGCCATCTGCGCGGCCACGTCCCGCGCGCGGTCGAGCAGACGATCCGCCGGCACCACCTCGTCCACCAGCCGCTCGGCGAGCGCGTCCCGCGGGGTGAAGGTGCGGCCGGTGAAGACGAGCGACTGGATGCGGTCACCCGGCACGGCGTAGCGCACCGCCTCGAGCGCCGCCGCGGGGAACGGGACGCCGACCAGCAGCTCGGGGACGCCGACCCGGCCGTTCCCCTCCGCCATCAGCCGGTAGTCGCCCGCCGCCACCATCACCCCCCCGCCGGCGATCGCGTGCCCGTTGGCGGCGACGACGACGGGCTTCGGGAGCGCGAACATCCGCGTCACGAAGTCGCGCAGCAGGGGGATGAAGCGTCGCACGTACGCCTCGCCGCCGTCCAGCAGGCGGAACAGGTCCACGCCCGCGGAGAAGATGGAGCCCGTGCCGGTGACCACCACCGCGCGCGCGTCATCCGCGGCGTCGAGCTCGCGGATGCAGGCCTCGAGCAGCTCCACGTCCATCGCGCTGGCCTTCCCGTGCGCCAGCCGCAGCGTCAGGATCCCGTCGCTCGTCTCACGTTCGATCATCGTCCCTATCCCCACCCAAAGTGATTCTCACGCGGAGCCGCGGAGACGCGGAGAACTGCCGGCGTTCACCTCCGCGTCTCCGCGTCTCCGCGTGAGGCCCGTAGTTCATCCATCCTTGCGGATCAGCGAGAGGCGGATCTTCTGCTCGCTGAGGGTGAGGACGAGGGTGTCGCCGTCGCGGAGCTGGGCGAGCGGCGCGGCGTCGATGAACTCGCACACCGGCTCGTCGCCCAGCTGCACGTCCGCGCGGAAGCCGCGGGCGAAGGCGACGCTCTCCGCCGCGCGCTTCCCGGCGTTGCTGCGCAGGTAGACGCCGCGGTCGTTCATCAGCCACAGTCCCGGCGGCGCGCCGGTGCCGGGATGATCGATCTCCTCCGGCGCCTCCGCGTCGGGCGAGCGGATGTCCACGCCGGCGGCCAGGTACCGCTGCGCCTCCGTCATCACCCGCTCCTTCGCGCCGTTCGTCTCCGCGAGCAGCGGCAGCACCTCGGCGCCTTCGAACTCGTATCGCCCTTCCATCACCCCCTCCCGTGAAAGCATTTCGGGTGGGGAGTATACGTCACGCGCGCCGATGCGTCACCGGGGCCCTCTCCCTGGCGCTTCGCGCCTGTCCCTCCCCCAAAACCGACTGGGGGAGGGACCTGGGGCGCTTCGCGCCGGTTACTCAGCGCGGGGAGCCATCTTCGTCACGATTCCACGTGTCCGTCACTCCGCGCGCTCCAGTTGGTGGAGAAGATCGAGCGCGTTGCGGGTTGCCGCTCCCGCCGCGGTGTTGTCGAAGATGCACCACGCCTCGCGCGCCGCCGCCGCGTCCGCGTGGAGATGTGCGGCCAAGGCGGCGATGTACGCGTCGTCATACGCCGAGTAGTACGTCCGCGGCGAGCCGTGCAGGCGGCGGTAGACGAGATCGCGCGCGCCGCCCGGCTCCGCGGCGGCGGGGACGCGCGCCGGATCCGCCGCCACCCGCGCGACGCCGAGCCCCGCCAGCAGCGCGTCCGCCTCTCCCGTGAACCAGCTCTCGTGCCGCGGCTCGCACGCGACCGCCGCGGCCGTCCGCGCCCGCAGCGCCGCGAAGAAGCGCTCCGCGACGGCCGCGTCCAGCGCCAGGCTGGGCGGAAGCTGCACGAGCAGGCACGCGAGCTTCTCCCCGAGCGCGCCCGCTTCGGCGAGGAAAGTCTCCAGCAGCGCCTCGGCGTCCGCGAGCCGGCGCTCGTGGGTGATGGTCTTCGGGAGCTTGGCGGAGAAGCGAAAGTGTGGCGGCGTCTCGTCCGCCCACCGCGCCCAGGTGGACGCGCGGTGCGGGCGGTGGAACGACGAGTTGATCTCCACCACGGGAAAGCGCGCCGCGTAGCGCGAAAGATGGCTCCCCTCCGGCGGAAACTCGGGCTGCTCCGCGCGCGGCAGCGTCCATCCCGCCGTGCCGACGAGGATGCGCGTCACCGCGCCGGCGGCTCGCTCGCGGCCAGGAGCTCGGCGAGGTACCGGCCCCACACGTCGGGGAGCGAGTGCGTGCCGTGGCCGCGCGTGGCGTCGCTGGTGGGGACGAGGATGTAGCGCCCACGCGGCACCTTGCGGATCTCGCGCTCCAGGATCCCCAGCTCCGGCGGGTTCACTTCGTCGTCCGCCGAGTTGACGGCGAAGAGCGGCGCGCGGATCTCGCCCAGGTGCGGCGACGGGTCGTACTCGCGCGACGCGTCGAACGCGTAGAGCATGTCGTTGGCATCCAGCGTCCGCGTGTACCGCGCGACGGAGGCGGCCAGCAGCGAGTCGGCGGCGTCGCGCGTGGGCGCCGTCTTCTGCTGCTGCAGCGGCACGCTGGTCATCAGCATCAGCACGTGGACGGCGTCCGCCAGGCCGCGCGGTGGCGACGCGTACTCGCCGCCGCGCCACTCGGGGTCGTTGCGAATGGCATCGGCGATCATGCGGCGCATCATGCGGTTGCGCCCGGCGATCTGCACCGGCGCGCTGGCCAGCGGCATCAGCGCGTCCATGAAGTCCGGATGCGTGTATCCCCACACCCAGCTGTGCATCCCGCCCATCGACGTCCCCATCACCAGCCGCAGGTGGTCCACGTGCAGCCCCTCGGTGACGAGGCGGTACTGCGCGCGCACCATGTCGTCGTAGGTGTAGCGCGGGAAGCGCATGTGCAGCCCCTCGGACGGCCGGCTGGAGCGCCCGTGCCCGATTCCGTCCGGCAGGATGATGAAGAAGCGCCGCGCATCCAGCAGCTGCCCCGGCCCGAACAGCCGCCCCGCAAAGGTGGGGGAGATGAAGTTGGCGCCGCTCCCCGTGGTCCCGTGCAGGATCAGCATGGCGTTGCGTACCCGCCCGCCCGCGTCGCGCTGCGGCGTGCCGACGGTGCGGTAGTGGATGCGCAGCTCCGGCAGCCGCTCCCCGCTCCCGAACGCGAAGTCGCGCATCACGAAGTCGCCCTCGACGGGCGCGGGATACGCGGCATCCTGTCCGCTCGCGAGCCGCGGCGCCGCAAACAGCAGCAGGGCGATGAAGATCGAGCGAGCGCGCATCGGCATCCTGGCGTTCATGTCGGCCGCGAGTGACGACACCACCCCTCGCGGCGTGACGATTGGCTGCAGCTCGGGGAATCTATCGCCGCGGGAGGAGCGAAACCCAGAGGTCGGCTCGGAAGCAGGCCACAGATTCCTCGGGAGCCGCTCGACATCGGCACGGACGAGAGTACCGCGCAGCGGCTCCGCTCGGAATGACAGATGTGTGGGAAGCGTGGCGGAGTGTTCCGCGCGCTGAGTAGCCGCGCGAAGCGCCCAGGTCCCTCCCCCAGTCGGTTTTGGGGGAGGGACAGGCGCGAAGCGCCAGGGAGAGGGCCCCGCGCCGACAGCCAGCGCGAGGGCTAATACCCCGGCCCGCTCATGAACCCCTCCATTGCCCCGCCATCCCCATCTCCCGACGACGAGGCAGAGGATGGCGCGCTCCCCGGGACGCCGCCGGCGCTCAGCCGCGCCTGCAGCTCGAAGTCCGACGGGTTGCTCGCCGCCGCGCGCGCCACGCCGAAGTCCACCATCCCCTGCCGCACCAGCTCGGCCAGGTGCTGGTCGAACGTCTGCATCTGGTACGTGTCGCGTCCCGCGGCGATGTAGTCCTTGATCTCCGCCGTCTTCGCCTCTTCGCGGATGCAGTCCTGGATGGCGCCGGTGCTGCGCATGATCTCCGCCGCCACCACCCGCCCCTTGCGGTCGCGCCGGGGGACGAGCCGCTGCGAGATCACCGCCTCCAGCGCGTCGGCCAGGCGGTAGCGGATGGTCTGCTGCTCCTCGGCCGGGAAGGCGGAGATGAGCCGCGCCACCGTGGACGTGGCGTCCTTGGTGTGCAGCGTGCTGATCACCAGGTGCCCCGTTTCCGCCGCCTTCAGCGCGATGTCGATGGTCTCCGCGTCGCGCATCTCGCCGATCTGGATCACGTCGGGGTCCTGCCGCAGCGCCGCGCGCAGGCCCTTGTAGAAGCTCTCCGTGTCGGACCCGATCTCGCGCTGCGAGATGGAGCACTGGTTGTCGCGGTGCAGGAACTCGATCGGGTCCTCGAGCGTGACGATGTGGCGGAACGAGTGGTTGTTCATGTGCTGGATCATGGCCGCCATCGTGCTGCTCTTCCCCGACCCGGTCACGCCGGTGACCAGGATCAGCCCCCGTTCCTCCTCGGCGATGGTGGCGAGCACGGCGGGAAGGCCCAGCCCCTCCAGCGTGGGCGCGTTGTAGGGGATCACGCGCAGGATCACGTTGAAGCTGCCGCGCTGCCGCATCACGTTCACGCGGAAGCGGGTGAGCCCGTCGATCCCCCACGAGCAGTCGTAGTCCTGCAGACTGTCGATCTGCCCGCGCACGCGGTCGTTGGGAAGCACGGTCAGCGCGAAGGCGCGCGCCTGGTCGGGGGTGAGCTTCTGCTTGGTCAGCGGCATCAGCTTGCCGGTGATGCGCGCGCGGACGAAGTCGCCGCCCTTCACGTGGATGTCGCTGGCCCCGCGCTCGACCGCCGCGCGGATCACGGGTTCCATCATCTGTTTACAGCGTCCTGCAACGGGTTTCGATAGATGCCGGTCCGGCGCTCGCTCGGCGCCGCTGCATTTTTCGGGGAAGCGGGAAAGATAGCCAAAAGCGGGGAAACAGACGAGTGCCGGCCCACAGCTTCGGGGCCGGCACTTGTTGTCTTCGTCGCTGAGACGCGTGGTTCAGCCCTCGACCGCGCCCTCGCGGAGATGATGATAGTTCACGACGTGAAGGTTCAATGCGGCGAGCCTCAGGTAGAGCTGCAGGTCGTCGGTGAGAACCATCACCCTCTCGCGCGCCGCGAGGAGCACGGAAATGTCGGCGAGGCCGAGCCGCACGAAATCGACCTCGCGGACGGCGTCACGGCTGGGGAAGTAGCGCTCCGCAGTCTGCGTCGCCAGGACCGCGAGAGAGGTGAACACCTCGCTGCGGAGCGGCTCGGCGAGCTGGCCGGCCAGGTTGCTCGCCTCCGTCAGCACGTTGGGCGTTACGACGAGCTCGCTGAACCCGCTGATGAAGTCCGTCAGGAGCTCGAAGTCGGCCGCGGAATAGGCGTGCGTGCGCTTGAATCGCTGGATGTGCGCGGGATCGCTCGCTCCAAGCAGCAGCACCAGGAGCACGTTCGTGTCCACCAGGAGTACGCGGGGGCGGATCTGCGGGCTGCGCCGGCGCATCAGTTCAGCTCCCGGATCTTCATCGCGCTCACCGTGCCCGTCTCCGCATCCACCTCGAAGAGCTTGTAGACGCGCGGAAGCCGGCGCAGTGTGCCGTTGATCATCAGGCCCGGCTTTGCGACGGCGGGCTCCACCCAGCCAAGCGTGACCTTCCACTGCCGGCCATCCTCCGACATCTCCACCTCTTCCAGCCGCAGGTGACGGAGATCGGCCTCATCGAACAGCTCGCGCGCGTAGTCCTCGGCTGATCGTACAGCCTGCTTCACGTCGATCATCATCGATTCCTCCGGTCACGCATCGCTTTCCAAACTGTACAGACGAATGTAATCAGCCTCGAAGACAGCGGTAGCCCGCGCCACAACACCGCCACCGGGAGTACAAATGCACGCGGGTGCCACAATCGTTCTGGCACCCGCGCGCACCTGCGGCTCCAACCGATCGCAATCCGCTCCTATCCGTTCGGTGACCCTTGCAGCAGCGGCTCCATGGGCTCGTTGCGGGGGCCGTTCTCGTCGCACACGGCGTAGCCGCCGGAGGAGGGGTAGAGGGTGACGCCGGCGTGCTCGCCGCGCGCGTTCAGCACGTAGAACTGGATGCCGAAGTTCGGCTGGCCGCGGCCGTTCAGCAGCCGCCGCTCCACCGTGTTGGCCACGATCCGCCGCAGCCCGTCCATCCCCGCGTCCTTCGGGCTCATCCCGCGCCGCAGGTTCTCCACGATCAGGTGCGAGGTCAGGTTGTAGAGGTTGGCCTCGCCGCGGCCGGTGGAGCCCGCCGCGCCCACCGCGCCGTCCACGTACAGCCCCGCGCCCAGGATCGGCGAGTCGCCCACACGCCCGGGGATCTTCCACGCCAGCCCGCTGGTGGTGGTCACGCCGCAGATGTCGCCGCGCGCGTTGATGCCGTTGCAGTTGATCGTCCCGAACACGTGCTCGAAGTCGACCAGCCCCTCGGCCACCATCTCCATGCGCGCGCGGTGGCCGGCGTCGGCGCGGGTGGCGGGATCCAGCCAGTGCTCGGGGTCGGAGCGGCGCTTCCACTCCAGCCAGAGCTGCCGCGAGCGCGGCGTGTTGAGGTCGTCCTCGACGGCGAACCCCATCTGCCGCGCGAAGCGCTGCGCGCCGGCGCCGACGAGCAGGTGGTGATCGGTGTGCTCCATCACCGCCTTCGCCACGAGCGACGGCGTGCGGATGCCCTCCAGCGCGGCCACGGCGCCGGCGCACTTCCTGGGCCCGTGCATCACCGACGAGTCGAGCTGCACCACGCCCTCGGCGTTCGGCAGGCCGCCGAAGCCCACGCTGACGTCGGCGGGGTCGAGCTCGTTCAGGTTCACGCCCGCGATCACCGCGTCGAGCACGTCGGCGCCCTGCGCGATCATGGTGAACGCCTTCTGCACGGCCGTCATGTCGCCGCCGTTGCGGAACTGGTTGCCGTTGCCTGAGGCGATCACCACCGGCCGCGCGGCGCCGCGCACGATCACCGCCGGCGCGCCCGCGAGCGGCTTGGGCAGCGCGGCGGCCACGGCGGCGCCCGCGCCCGTCAGCACGAAGTCGCGGCGGGAGATGGAGGAGCTCATCTGCGTCCTGGGAGAGATGGGGATCGGGGATGATGGAAGGGGACGCCGCATCTTGTCGCCACGCAGACGCTCGTGCAAGACAAACTCTGAAATGGCTCACGCAGAGTCAGCAGAGTCAGCAGTTAAACCGCAGTTCAACTGCTGACCCTGCTGACTCTGCGTGAGATAAAAGATCGCCTGTATCAGCCGCCGAGCCAGCCCTGCGCCACGTGCGGCAGGGCGACGAACGCACCGAAGCGGATCAGCCGCCCCGCGAGGCCGGCGACGAGGAAGAACGCGAAGTTCATCTCCACCGCCCCCGCGGCGATGGTGGTGACGTAGAACGGCGGCAGGCCGATGACCGCGCTGGCGAGGTAGATGAGCTTGCCGACGTGCGGCCGCGCCTCCATCCGCGCCTGCATCTTCGCCAGACCCTTCTGCATGCGGCCGGAGGGGAGCTTCACCAGCCCCCGCCCGCCGAAGTAGAGCAGCACCTTGGCCGCCATCGCCCCCACCGAGCCGGCCACCACCAGCGGCACCCACATCGCCCGCGGCATCAGCGCCGACGCGCCCACCAGGTAGATCTCCGTGTTGACGAACGGAAGGAGCGCCCCCGCGGCGCAAACGCCGAACGAGGTCAGGCAGAGGAGAAAGTACTCCATGCGGGCGGGGGATGCGGGGATCGGAGGGGGTAAGTGCGCCCTGAATCTACACTTCCGCGCGTGGGCGGACAACCCGCACGCAAACGTCCGGCGTCACGCCCGCGCGGCCGACGCGCCCACGAAGCGCCGCGCCAGCAGCGCCTCCGCCGCCTCGGCCTCCACCGGCGGCGAGAAGAGGTAGCCCTGCGCGTAGTCGGCGCCCAGCGCGCGGACGCGCTCCAGCTGCTCGGGGCGCTCCACCCCCTCCACCACCACGTCCATCCCCAGCCCGTGCGCCAGGGTGACCACGGCGCCCACGATGGCCAGGTTCCCCTCGCCCCCGCCGCTGAGGAACGAGCGGTCCACCTTCAGCGCGCTGATCGGCAGCCGGTGCAGGTAGCCCAGGCTGCTGTAGCCGGTGCCGAAGTCGTCGACCACCAGGTGGATGCCGCGGGCGCGCAGCTCGCCCAGCGCCGCCTCTTCCGCGCGCCCCACCAGCCCGTTCTCGGTGATCTCCAGCCGCATCCAGTCCACCTCCACCCCCGTTTCCGCGAAGGTGGCGGCCAGCCCGTCGGCCAGCCCCGGCTCGGCCAGCTGCCGCGCGGAGAGGTTCACCGTCATCCGCGGCTCCATCCCCGGGTGCCGCTGGCGCCACTCGCGGAGCCGCGCGCACGCCTCGCGCAGCACGCAGCGGTCGACCTGCACGATCAGCCCCGTCTCCTCGGCCACGTCGATGAAGCTCCCCGGCGCCAGCAGTCCGCGCTCGGGGTGCCGCCACCGCGCCAGCGCCTCGAATCCCACGATCTGCCCGTCGCCCACCGCGACGATGGGCTGATAGGCGGCGCAGAGCTCGCCGCGCTCCAGCGCGTGGCGCAGCTCCGTCTCCAGCCGCAGCCGCGAGAGCGCGCGGGCGTGCATGGCGCGGTCGTACACCTCGCAGCGCGACCCGCCGCGCTCCTTGGCGCGGTACATGGCCGTGTCGGCCTTGCGCAGCAGCTCCTCGGGATGCTCCGCGCCCTTCCGCCCCAGCGCGATGCCGATGCTGGGCGTCACCACCAGCTCGTGCCCCTCCAGGTCGAACGGCCGCGCTAGCTCGGCCTGGATGCGCTCGGCGCCGCGCAGCGCCTCGCCGGCGTCGGCCACGCCGTCCAGCAGCAGCGCGAACTCGTCGCCGCCGAAGCGCGCCACGGTGTCGCCGTCGCGCATCGCCGCGCGGAGCCGAAGCGCCACCGCCTCCATCAGCCGGTCGCCCGCAAGGTGGCCGAACGAGTCGTTCACCCGCTTGAAGCGGTCCAGGTCCAGCATCATCACCGCGAAGCCGCGGTCGGGATGGCGGCGCAGCAGGTCCAGCGCGTGGCGCAGCCGGTCCTCGAACAGCGCGCGGTTGGGAAGCCCGGTGAGCGCGTCGTGCAGGGCGTCGTGCACCAGCTGCTCCTCCATCCGCCTGCGCTCGGTCACGTCCTCCGTCACCCCGGCCACGCGGTAGATCGCGCCCCGGGCGTCGTACACGGGCACGGCGCGCGTCCGCACCCACCGCTCGCCCCCGTCCGGCGCGGCCAGACGATACGTCACCTCGGCCGGGCGGCCGCCGAACGCCTCGTCCAGGATCGCCCGCACCGAGGCGCGGGCTTCCGGACGCACCGGCCCGAACACCGCATCGGGGTCGGCGTACACGCGCTCGCGCGGCATCCCCCAGAGGCGCTCGAAGGCGGGGCTGAGATAGGCCACGCGCCCGTCCGCCTCCACCAGCCAGAACACCTCGCTGCTGTTCTCGGCGATCTGCCGCAGCCGCTCCTCGCTGTCGCGCAGCGCGGCGGTGCGCTCGGCCACCAGCTCCTCCAACCGGTCGCGGTGGCGGCGGAGCTCCTCCTGCGCGCGCCGCCGCTCGCCCACGTCGCGCATTACCACCACGCTTCCCCAGCGCTCGCCGCGGGGGCCGGCCAGCGGGTGCGCGCCCACCTCCGCCGGGTGCGGCACTGCGCCGGTCGTCTCCACCTCCAGCGCCTCCGCGCCGTCCGCCAGCCGGGCGACCGCGTCCGCGGGGAGCGGGAGCACCTCGGCGGCCGGGCGTCCCACCGGATCGCCGCCATCGGCGCAGGCGGCGCGCGCGGCGGGGTTCAGGTCCACCACGCGGCCGCGGGCGTCCAGCACGAACACGGCGTCGGCCAGGCTGTCCACCACCACGTGGCGGGCGATGGGCGTCACGTCGAACAGCCGGCGCCGGAACAGCCCCCACGCGATCACCAGGTTCCCCAGCGCAAAGGTGATCGGCGTCAGGTCGCGCTCCGCGAAGTCGGCCAGCACGGTGACGGTGAGCACCGAGCCGGCGACGGGGATCAGCACCCCCGCCAGCACCACGTTCACCTGCGCGCGGTAGAGGGGATGCGCGCGCATCCGCCCCGCCACCAGCACCGCGAAGGCGGCCAGCATCACCGCGTAGAGGTAGATGGCGATCGCGTCGACCAGCGGGGTGAAGCCGTAGATGAGCTGCGGGAAGGGGATGCCGGCCACGATGCGCGGGTCGCGCCGCACCAGCCCGTGCAGGGGGTCGGTGAACGCCAGCACCGCCAGGACGATCAGCGGCAGCGCGAGCAGCGAATGGACGAGGGCGGAATGCCGGAGACGGCGTCCGCCGAACCCGAGGGCGAACGCCAGGAAGCCGATGGCGATGGGCGGGATGGCCAGGAACTGGACGTTGTCCCAGAAGATCTTCCCGCGGAGCCCCGGGGCGAGCAGCTCGCAGACCAGCCCGGCCGTCCAGAACGCCTCCGCCAGCGCCACCACGGCGAAGGCCCCCACCCCCGGCCGCGAGCGCCGCACCCAGCAGTACGCCGCCACCCCCGCCGAGATCGCGGCGGAGGCCAGGTACGGCAGCACGTGCAGGAACGCGGAGGCAGCAGGCATCGTCGTGGCTCCGGCAGCGGGCGGGACGCCGTGTCCCGGCTCACATAGTGCCTGCCGCCACGGGGAGAACACAACTGTTTTGTCGCGCGCGCGGCGACAATCTCTGCCAATCCTCGCGGCGGAGGGATCAGTCCCGTCGCGAGGAAGCCGTCACGCCCGCGCGGGGTCGAGCGGGATCGGCGGCAGCACCTCGCGCTCCCACGCCGCCATCTTCCCCTGCAGCTGCCGGAAGACGGCGGAGTGCGCGGCCCTGAGGTCCTGCTTCTCGCCGGGATCGGACACGAGGTCGTACAGGAACTCGCCGTCCGCGGTCTGCAGGTACTTCCAGTCGCCGCTGCGCATCGCCTTCTCCTTGCGGCGCTGGAAGATGCGCCAGAACAGCTCGCGGCGGACGGACCCGCGCTCCCCGGTCAGCGCCGGCAGCAGGTCGATGCCGTCCAGCGGCGCGGCGGCCGCCGGCCGTGCCCCGGCCAGCGCCAGGAATGTGGCCGTGTAGTCCATCGTCACCGCCACCTGCTCCGTGCGGCTGCCGGCGGGGATCACGCCCGGCCAGCGCGCCATCGCCGCCACGCGGATGCCGCCTTCGTGCAGCGACATCTTCCGCGCGCTGAACGGCCCCATGTGCGAGTAGCGCTCGCCGCCGTTGTCGCTGGTGAAGACGACCAGCGTGTCGCGCTCCATCCCCCCGCGATGGATCGCCTCCAGCACGCGGCCGACGCCCGCGTCCATCCGCTCCATCATCCGCGCGAACGTCGCGGGCGAGCCGCCGCCGTCGGAGTCCGCCGAGTCGGGATACGGCGGGTCGCCCGGCCCCTGCCACGGCCAGTGCGGCGCGTTGTACTGGAGATTGAGGAAGAGCGGCCGCGTCCGCCTCCGCCGGACGATCCGCACCGCGCGCCCGGTGAAGAGATCCGTGAGGTACCCCGGCGTGGTGACGGTGCGCGTGCCGTCCTGGAACAGGTTCCGGTGCCACTCGGTGTCGACGTGGCTGGCATAGTCCGCCGCCGCGCCCAGGAAGCCGTAGAACTCGTCCCACCCGTGGCGCAGCGGGTGGAAGCGCGGCTCCGTCCCCAGGTGCCACTTCCCCACCATCGCCGTCTCGTAGCCTGCCGCCTTCATCCGCATCCCCAGTGTCGGCGGGCTCGTCTCCAGCCCCACGGGGTTCGTCGTCAGCGGCTCGTACAGCCCCACCGGCGAGCGCGCGGGATAGCGCCCCGTCATCAGCGCCACGCGCGTGGGGGTGCACACCGGCGCGGCCGTGTACGCCTGCGCCAGCTGCACGCCGTCACGCGCGAGCTGGTCCAGCACCGGCGTGCGGTAGTCGGTTCGCCCCGTGATCCCCAGGTCGCCGTAGCCCAGGTCGTCGGCCATGATCAGGACGATGTTCGGCCGCCGGCGCCGCGCCAGCCATGACGCGCTCGCCGCCAGCCGTGGCGTGGCGGCCACCGCCGCGGCCGCGCCGGCCAGGTCGATGAGGAAGCGCCTGCGGTCCATCGCCGGACTCCGTATTCGGGGGGATGATGGAGATCGGGGGGTCCCGCCAGTGTAATCGCCCGCGGCGCCGCGTCCAACGCTCTGCCTCGCGATGCGGATGAAGACGGCGGGCCGGGGAGCCCGCCGCCGCCGCGATCACGGCTCCGGCTCGTCGCGGATGTGGATCTGCATGCCGACGGAGATGCTCGGCCCGCTGAAGTCCAGCCCGCGCGGGATGAAGCCGGGGATGATCCCTCCCTCCCCCGCCGTCCAGTCGATGCTGGGGAAGCGCCGCAGGTTCAGCTGCCCCTCCACGAACAGGCTCACCGGCCCCGCCTCGGCCGCGATCCCCAGCGCGCCGCCCACCTGGAACACCTCGGCTGTCCCGGTCAGCGAGAGGGTCTCGTCGCCCTCGGTGGGGGTGAACACCTGCACGTCGCTCAGGCGGATCAGCCCCGAGCGCACGCCCAGGTACGGGCTCAGGTGCTGCAGCATCCCCGGCCCCTCCAGGCTGCCGTAGAACGCGATCGACGGCTGCTCGCGCACCGTGCCGCGCAGGTCGTACCGGTCATCCGCCGACTGGAAGCCGGAGAACTGGCTGTATCCCAGCGCCAGCTCGATCAGCAGCGTGTAGCCGGACGACTCCGCTTCCTCCTCCTTCATCACCAGCGTGGTGACGGTGTCGGGGCGGCCCTGGTGCACGGTGACGGTCTTCTGCTGCGGCACCCAGGTGGTGTCCACGCGCGGCGCGGCGCCCAGGTGGATGGTCTTCAGCGACCACAGCACCTCCACGCCGTAACCGTTGCGCCCGCCGGGGCAGTCCGAGCTGCGCAGCGACGCCGACTTCGTGGCCCAGCAGCTCGCCGACACGTCGATGTCGGTCACGCTCCCCAGCAGGTCCTCGATCCCGATCTGCGCCGCAGCACGGGATGGGGGGGCGACGAGCGAGAGCGAGATCAACGGGATCGCTAAAAGGGCGTGGCGGAAGAAGGGCATGGGGATCTCACGGGGAAGAGAGATGAGACCGCTGGGGGTGGGATGGGGTCCTACGCACTCACGCACTCACGCACTCGATCGACCTGTCGCGGAGCCGGCGCGAGGGCTCTCCCCGCGCCGGCCCCGCATCACCATCGATCACATCACCAGCCGACGGGCTTGCCGGCGTTCTGGCGGTCGAGCCACTCCTTGAGCGGGCCGAAGTACTCCAGCAGCGCCGTGCCGTCCATCTTCCGCTCCCCCGTCATCGCGAAGAGCGTCTCCTGCCACGGCCGGCTGGCCCCCGCCTCGAGCATCGCGTTGAACTTGCGCCCTGCCGCCTGGCTGCCGAAGAACGAGCAGCGGTACAGCGGCCCCGTGTACCCCGCCTCGCGGCAGAGCGCGCGGTAGAACTGGAACTGGAGCACGCGCGCCAGGAAGTAGCGCATGTACGGCGTGTTGGCGGGGATGTGGTACTTGGCGCCGGGGTCGAAGTCCGCCTCGCTGCGCGGCATGGGCGCGGACACGCCCTGGTAGCGGTTGCGCAGCGACCACCACGCGGCGTTGTAGTTCTGCGGCGTGATCTGCCCGCTGAACACCCCCCAGCGCCACTTGTCGACGAGGAGGCCGAAGGGAAGGAAGGCCACCTTGTCCAGCGCCTGCCGCAGCAGCAGCGCCGTGTCGGCGGCCGGCGGCGGGATCTCGTTCAGCAGCCCCACCTGCTTCAGGTAGTCGGGGGTGATCGAGAGCGCGATGGCGTCGCCGATGGCCTCGTGGAAGCCGTCGTTGGCGCCGTCCCTGAACAGGAACGGCTGGTCGCGGTACGCGCGCTGGTAGATGTTGTGCCCCATCTCGTGGTGCAGGGTCACGAAGTCCTCGCCCGTGATCTCCGTGCACATCTTGATGCGGAAGTCCTCGCGGTCGATGTCCCACGCGCTGGCGTGGCACACCACGTCGCGGTCGCGCGGCTTCACCAGCATCGAGCGCTCCCAGAAGGTCTGCGGCAGCGGCTGGAAGCCCAGCGAGGTGAAGAAGCGCTCCGCGTAGCGCGCCATCCCCGGCGCGTCGGTGTTCTTCGCCTTCAGCAGCTCGGTCAGGTCGTACCCCGGCCCCGCCGCGTTCCTCGGCGCCACGATGGGGTAGATGTTCCCCCACTCCTGCGCCCACATGTTCCCCAGCAGGTGCGCGGGGATCATCCCGTTGGGCGGCACCACCTGCGCCCCGTACTGCTCCACCAGCCGCGCGCGCACGTACGCGTGGAGAGCGATGTACAGCGGCCGCATCTGCTCCCACAGCCGGTCCACCTCGGCGGCGAACGAGTCCGCCGGCATGTCGTAGCGCGCCCGCCACATCGCGCCCGCGTCGGTGTAGCCCAGCTCGCGCACGCCCTTGTTGGAGAGCTCCACGAAGCGCGTGTAGCGCTGGCGCATGGGCGCGCCCACGCGGTGCCACCCCTGCCAGGCATCCAGCAGCTCGGCGGGGTCGTGGCTCGTGGCCAGGACTCGCGAGAGCGCGTTGATGTCCTGGCAGCTCCCCGGCGTCCTGCAGTACGAGCCGCGGCCGTAGTCGCCCACCATCCCGGCGCGGATGCGGGAGAGCTCCGCCGCCTCGTCCGCGTTCCCCGGCGGCGGCGCGGAGAGCGAGAGACGAAGGAGGCCGAACTTCCGCCGCAGCCCGGCCGGCAGCTGCACCCGGTCGAAGCGGCGCGCCGCCAGCGCCCGCCGCTGGATGGCCACCGCCAGGTTCTTCGACGCCTCGGCCGCCAGCTCCTCGGTGTCGTGGGTGATGTAGGTGGCCGCCACCCACCCCGCCTGGCCTTCGCGCCGGCCCAGCTCCGACAGCTCGCGCTCGGTGGAGTCCATGAACGCGGCGGCCTGCTGCACGGTGGGCGTCCGGCTCGTGGCCGCCGCGCGGGCCTGCGCGCCGGCGGCCGCGGGCACCAGCGCCGCCAGGCAGACGAGCGGAAGGATTCTTCTCTCCATGGGGACTTTCGGGTCAGGGTATCTCGATGAAGCGCGTGAGATTAAGGAGATCGCCACGCGCCGACAAGCGTCTCCGGGACCGGATCGTCGCAGAAGATGGTGATGAGGGATACTGCTCCCGTCCCCGGATCGCGATGGGTCTCCGTGGGCGGATCACCGTTCCCCACGACGAGCCCCGACCCGCCGTGATGAAGGGGGCGGCGACAACTCATCCCCCGATTCCAGCCATCCAACCCTTTCGGCGAACGATTCATCCCATCGTGTGGCGTCGTTTTCGGTGCGCGGCGTCCAACCCTGAAACCGCCGGAACACTCCGCACGTAAGAGCAGGCGTCCTCCCGCGTGGCGGCCTCTCCGCCGCCCGCATCACACCGCAGGAGGCTCTCCATGAACCGTCTCCGCGCCGTCCTCCGATCGGGCATCCGCAACCCCGTGCCTGCCATGAAAATCGCATCGTACGCAGCACTCGCGCTGGCGCTGCTGGCATCGCCGCTGGCCGCCCAGCAGCCGACCCCCGGCGCCGCCCGGCCTCCCGGCGCGCCCCCGGGCCAGCCGCCCGCCGCCGGCCCCGGCGAGATCCGCGGCACCGTGGTCGACGCCACCAGCAACGCGCCCGTCTCCGCCGCCTCCGTGGCAGTGTGGAGCCGGGCCGACTCGGCGCTGGTGGCCGGCGCCATCGCCCGCCCCGACGGCAGCTTCCGCATCGAGGGGCTGCGGCCGGGGAGCTACTACCTGAAGGTGAGCATGATGGGGTTCGAGTCGCGCACCACCCCCACGCTCACCATCGAGGCCGCGTCGCCGCGCGTGAACGCGGGCGCCATCCGGCTGGCCCGCGGCGCCGTGGCGCTGCAGGGGATCACCGCCACCGGCGAGCGCCAGGCCGTGGCCATCGCCCCCGACCGCAACACCTACTCCACGCGCCAGGTCGCGCCCGCGGCGACGACGGCGAGCGAGGTGCTCGAGGCCGTTCCCTCGGTGCAGGTGGACGCCGACGGCAAGGTCAGCCTGCGCGGCAACGAGAACGTGGTGGTGCAGATCAACGGCCGCCCGTCGCCGCTGCGCGGGACGCAGCTGGCCGGGTACCTCAAGCAGCTTCCCGCCAACACGCTGGAGCGGGTGGAGGTCATCCCCAACCCGTCGGCCCGGCAGGATCCCGAGGGGATGGCGGGGATCATCAACATCGTCCTCAAGCAGAACGTGGACCTGGGCGTGAGCGGCGGGATGACGCTGGCCGCGTCCACCGCCGACCGCTACACCGCCGCCGGGAACCTGGGCTACCAGGTCGGCAAGGTCACGCTCTTCGCCAGCTACGGCTTCAACACCGACGACCGCTCGATGGCGGGGATCAACGACCGCACGCGCCTGGCCTCCAGCACGCCGCTGAGCTACACCGAGCAGGACCTGAGCGGGTCCAACGGCAACTGGGGCCACAACTTCAACGGCACCCTGGACTACCGGCTGAGCCAGCGGAACTCGCTCTACACCGGCCTCCAGGTGAACGTCCGTGGAGCGACCGACGCCTCGCTCAGCGACTACGACGAGCTCGACGCCACCCACTCGCTGATCGACCAGTACCAGCGCATCCGCGACTCCAACGCGAACGGCCGGATGTTCGACTTCAACGCGGGCTTCCGCCGCACCCTGCAGCCGCAGCGGCACGAGCTCACGGCCGAGGTGCGCTTCAACCGCGCCGAGGACGAAGACCGCACGAACCTGTGGCGGCAGCCGTTCGCCAGCACCACCACCCTGCTCGACCGGGAGGTCGACCGCACCGACGCGGTCACGCAGCAGCTGACCGCGCAGCTCGACTACACGCGCATGCTCGGCGAGCACACCAAGCTGGAGACGGGCTACAAGGGATACGCCCGCTGGCACGACCGCGACTTCAACGTGCTGAAGGACTCGCTGGGGACGGGCAACTGGACGCCCAGCGACCTCAGCAACGAGCTGGCGCTCGACGAGCAGGTGAACGCCGTCTACGGCGTGGTGAGCCAGACCGCGGGCAAGTTCGAGCTGCAGGGCGGGCTGCGCGCCGAGTACGCCGGGCGCACCTTCTCGCTGGCCAGCACCGGCGAGGAGTTCCCGCACGACTACTGGAGCGTGTTCCCCAGCGGGCTGGTCGCCTGGAACTTCAGCCAGCACGACCAGGTCAAGCTGAGCTACTCGCGCCGCATCCGCCGTCCGGGCACGCAGGAACTGAACCCGTTCCCGGTGTTCTTCGACCTGCAGAACGTCTTCCTGGGCAACCCGCAGCTGAACCCCGAGTACACCGACGCCGTCGAGCTGGGCTTCCAGCACTCGGCGCGGATCGGCTCGCTGCAGTTCTCGCCCTTCTATCGCCGCACCACCGACGTCATCCGCTTCATCGTCAACACGGCCGACACGGTGGCGGGGCGCGAGGTCACGTCGGTGAGCTTCAAGAACCTCGACACGGGCACCTCGTGGGGCGCCGACCTGAACGGCTCGCTGCGCTACGGTCCGTTCAGCGGGCTGGCGGGGCTCAACGTCTTCACCATGGTGACGGAGGGCGGGAGCGGCGAGGCCGACCTGGCGTCGCGGGCGGTGGCCTGGTCGGGGCGGGTGAACGGCACCTTCAACCTGTCCCCGCGCACCTCGCTCACGGCGATGTACTTCTACCGCTCGCCGATGAACATCGAGCGCGGCCGGTTCGACGCCTTCGGCTTCGCCAACTTCTCGCTGCGCCAGAAGGTGTACGGCGACAAGGCCACCGTCACCCTGCGCGTGTCGGACCCGTTCAACCAGCAGCGCTTCCGCGTCCGCGCGGGCGACGACAACATCATCCAGCTCACGGAGCGCCAGTTCACCTCGCGCGCGGTGCACGTGACCTTCCAGTACAACTTCGGCCGCCCGCCGCGCGCGCGCCCGCAGCGCCCGCAGGAGCAGCAGCCCCAGCCCGCCACCCCCTTCGGCGGCAGCTGAGGCGGGACGGTGGAAGCAGGCGGAACGACGAAGGGCCCCTCGCGCGAGGGGCCCTTCGTCATCCTGCATCGCTCGACGTGCCCCGGGCAGACCCGCGTCGGTCAGCCGCTGGCAATCGCCATCACCCGGCGCGATGGACCTGCCGGGGGGAACCAGTCGGAGTCACCCCGCCCTGCTCAGCTCCTCGCGAACCACCCGCCGCAGAAGCTCCTCGAGCGAATGCCGCTCGATGTGCTCGCGCAACGCGTTGTTGATGAGCGTCTGGTAGTTGCCGCCGCCGGCGCGGTTCACCTGGTCGCGGAACCAGTCCAGCACCTCGTCGTCGAGGCGGATGGTGATGCGCGTTTTGCCTGGTGCCGTGGGGAACACTGCGCCACGGACACCCTTGGAGAGATCGTATTCGTCTTTCATGGCTCACCTGCGGCGTACAGCCGCGCTTCGGTGCGAGTGGCCTTGCGCGCGGAGATGATGCGAACGGCGTCTCCACGCCACGTATACGCAACACCAACCAGTCGGCCCAGCGCATCCATCCCGAACGTCACGTATCGTTCTTCTCCAGGATGATCGTCACCCAACGTAATCGCCCGAGGATCATCGAAGACGAACAGGGCATCGGCAATATCGACCCCGTGCTTCGCGAGGTTAACCGCCGCCTTCCCGTCGTCCCACTCGAATTCGGCCTCGCCAAATGTATGCACGATTGTACACCTCCGTCAAGGGTGGAGCACAACATGGGGAAAGGGCCCGACAAATCCTCCAAAACGCACCGGCCCCGCGCAGTGCGAGGCCGGTCGTTCGTTCGGCAGATCCGAGGGACGGTTCACTCCGCCCATTTCGCTGGGAAAACTTAAGCAGCTCCGGGGAACCGTCAATGCGACGGCCGGCCATCAACAGAACACGGCCAGGGCTCGTACACTCGTGCGCACCGGTGGCGCGTTCGTCACTTCGCCGCGGCAGGGATTGCCAACGGGGCATTTCCTCCGACGAACCAAAAAGCAGACCGGCCCCGCTCATCGCGGGGCCGGTCCCTTCCATCGAGGATGTGGTTGGCGTGAGCCTACTTCGCCGCGCGGGCAGTGCCGTAGAGGATGGCCTTCTTCACCTCGCCGATGGCCTTCGTGATCTTGATCTCGCGGGGGCAGGCCTCGGTGCAGTTGAAGATGGTGCGGCAGCGCCAGACACCCTCGCGGTCGTTCAGCCGCTCCAGCCGCTCCTGCGCCGCGTCGTCGCGGCTGTCGAAGATGAAGCGGTGCGCGTTCACGATCGCGGCCGGTCCCACGAACTCCTCGTTGGCCCAGAAGCTGGGGCAGCTGGTGGTGCACGCCGCGCAGAGGATGCACTTGGTGGTGTCGTCGAAGCGCTCGCGGTCTTCCACGCTCTGCAGGCGCTCGCGCTCGGGGGGGCGGGCGTCGTTGATGAAGAAGGGGAGCACGGAGCGGTACTGCGCGAAGAACGGCTCCATGTCCACCACCAGGTCCTTGATCACCCGGAAGCCCATCAGCGGCTCCACGGTCACGCGGTCGCCCACGTCGCGCACCAGCACCTTGCAGGCGAGCCGGTTCACGCCGTTGATGCGCATCGCGTCGGACCCGCAGATCCCGTGGGCGCAGCTGCGGCGGTAGGTCAGGGCGCCGTCCTGGTACCACTTGACCATGTTCAGCGCGTCGAGCACGCGGTCGGTGGGCTCCACCTCCACCACGTGCTCCCGGTAGTACGGGACCTCGTCGGTCTCGGGATTGTAGCGCAGGATGCGAAGCGTCAGCCGGCTCATCAGTACACCCGCTCCTTGGGCTGGAACTTCGTGATCACCACGGGCTTGTAGGTGATGGAGAGCGACCCGTCGTCGCCGCGCGTGACCAGCGTGTGCTTCAGCCAGTTCACGTCGTCGCGCTTCTCGTAGTCCTCGCGCATGTGGGCGCCGCGGCTCTCGGTGCGGTTCAGCGCGCCCAGCGTGGCCACCTCGGCCAGGTCGAGCAGGTTCCCCAGCTCCCACGCCTCCAGCAGGTCGGTGTTGAAGGCGCGCCCCGTGTCCATCACCCCCACCTTCTGGTAGCGCTCCTTCAGCTCGCGCACCTTCGCCAGCGCCTCCGTCATCCCCGGGCCGTTGCGGCTGATGCCGACGTCGTCCTGCATCACGTCCTGCATCTCCTCCCTCAGCTTCGCCGCCGGCTCGCCGCCCTGGTTGGAGAGGAGGCGGCCGAACTGCTCCTCCACCCGCGCCGTGGGGTCGGGCGGAAGCTCGGGCATGTCGGCCGTCTCGCAGAAGCGCGCCATCTCGATCCCCCCGCGCCGGCCGAAGACGACCAGGTCCAGCAGCGAGTTCGTCCCCAGGCGATTCGCCCCGTGCACGGAGACGCAGGCGCACTCCCCCGCGGCGAAGAGGCCGGGGAGGATGGTGTTCTCGGCGTCGATCACCGCGCGGCACCAGGCGTCGGTGGGGATGCCGCCCATCGCGTAGTGCGCGGTGGGCTGGATGGGCATCGGCTCCTTCACCGGGTCCACGCCGAGATACGTCCGGCAGAAGTCGGCGATGTCGGGGAGCTTGTTCTCGATCACGTCCGCACCGAGATGGGTCGCGTCGAGGTAGACGTACTTCTTCCCCCCGATCCCCCGCCCCTCGCGGATCTCCTTGTGAATCGCGCGGGCCACCACGTCGCGCGACGCGAGGTCCTTCATCGTCGGCGCGTAGCGCTCCATGAAGCGCTCGCCGTGGTCGTTGCGCAGCACGCCGCCCTCGCCGCGCACGCCCTCGGTGATCAGGATCCCCAGCCGGTAGATCCCCGTGGGGTGGAACTGGTAGAACTCCATGTCCTCCAGCGGCACCCCGGCGCGGAGCGCCACGGCCACCCCGTCGCCCGTGTTGGCGTGCGCGTTGGAGGTGATGGACCAGATGCGGCCGAATCCCCCCGTCGCGAACTCCACCGCCTTCGCGTGGAAGACGTGCAGGTCGCCGGTATGCACGTGCCAGGCGACCACGCCGGCGCAGCGGCCGTCGTGGATCAGCACGTCGACTACCTGGAACTCGTCGTAGAAGTCGACGCCGTTCTTGATGCAGTTCTGGTAGAGCGTCTGCAGGATCATGTGCCCGGTGCGGTCGGCCGCGTAGCACGACCGGCGCACCGGCCCCTGCCCGAAGTGGTGCGTGTGCCCGCCGAACGGCCGCTGGGCGATCTTCCCGTCCGCCGTCCGCGAGAAGGGGAGTCCCATGTGCTCCAGCTCGATGATGACGGGAACCGCCTCCTCGCACATGGTCTCGATGGCGTCCTGGTCGCCCAGGTAGTCCGACCCCTTCACGGTGTCGAACGCGTGCCACTCGGGGTGGTCTTCCTCGAGGTTCGCCAGCGCGGCGCAGATGCCGCCCTGCGCGGCCCCCGTGTGCGAGCGCGTGGGGTAGAGCTTGGAGATGACCGCCGTGCGGAGGTTCGGGTTGCGGGAGAGGTAGATGGCCGTCATCAGCCCCGCCCCGCCGCCGCCCACCACCAGGGCGTCGTAGGTGTGCGTGTGGATCATGCCGGGTGCGCGGGGACCGCGGGGTTGAACGTCAGCAGCGCGAAGATCCCCCAGGCCAGCGAGGCCAGGACGATCGCGTAGAGCACCACCTTGGTCGCCACGCGCGGGCCCGGGCGGCGGACGTAGTCCTCGATCGAGTACCGCAGCCCGTTCAGCCCGTGCAGCATGGCGAAGGTGATGAGCCCCACGTTGAACAGGCGCCAGAACGGGTTGGTCCAGCGCTCGCGGACCAGGTTCGAATCCAGGTGCTCCACGCCCACGACCAGGTTCCACCAGGTCAGGTGGTAGAGCGCCATGAACACCAGGACCAGCCCGCTGATGCGCATGAAGAACCACGCGTACAGCTCGAAGTTGCTGCGCTGGTCCCGCTTCGGGCGGTCGTAGCCGCCGCGCGGGTTGCGGACGAGCGAGCTCATGGCCGCACCTCCGTGGCCGGCGGGGTGGCGGCCGGCGGCTGGGCGGGGCCGCGGTAGTCGGAGATGTCGGGGTTGGCCGCCCGCATCCGCGCCTCGTGCCGCGCCGTCCCCGGCTCGTCGCGCAGGCCGAAGAGCGGGGCCAGCATGATCCAGGCGACGGGGAGGATCAGGATCACCGCCGCGCCGACCGCCGCCAGGGAGAGCCTGCGCTGGTGCAGCATGGTCGCCGGCCAGAAGTCCTGCACGATGATGCGCAGCCCGTTCAGCGCGTGGAAGAGCACGGAGAAGAAGATCAGCAGCTCGGCGACGCGGAACAGCGGGTTGCGGTAGATGTCCAGCGCGTGGTCGTACAGCCCCGGCCAGTAGATGACGATGGCCGTGTCGATCACGTGGATGATCAGGAAGAGGAGGATGCCCAGGCCGGTGGCCCGGTGCAGGAGCCAGGTCCACATCCCCTCGCGGCCGCGGTAGCGGAGCGCGGTCCACATCCCGCGGACCTTGTGCGCCGTGCCCATCGTATCGGTTCTCCGTGTGAACGGAAATTCGCCCCGGCCGCCATGGACAGACGCCGCGCACCCGGCCGTGCGGGGCGCGGCGCGCGTCCACCGGCGGCGCTCGTTACTGGACCAGCTTCATCGGCTCGAGGACCGCGTCGGCGCTGGCCTGGAGCGCGGCGCGCTCGTCGTCGGTCAGCTCCACCTCGATCACCTTCTCCACCCCGTTCCGGCCCAGGAGGACGGGGACGCCGAGGAACAGGTCGTTGAAGCCGTACTCGCCCTGCAGCCACGCGGCACAGGGGAGGATGCGCTTCTTGTCCTTGACGATGGCCTCGGCCATCTGCACCGCGCCGGCGCTGGGCGCGTAGTACGCCGACCCGGTCTTCAGGAAGCCCACGATCTCCGCGCCGCCGGTGCGGGTGCGCTGCACGATGGCATCCAGCTTGTCCTTCGCGATCAGCTGGGTGACGGGGATGCCGCTGACGGTGGTGTAGGAGATAAGCGGCACCATGGTGTCGCCGTGGCCGCCCAGCACCATGGCCTGGATGTCCTCGACGCTGACGCCGATCTCCATGGCCAGGAAGGCGCGGTAGCGGGCGGTGTCGAGCACTCCGGCCATCCCCACCACGCGCTCGCGGGGGAAGCCGCTGGCCTTCATCGCCACGTAGCACATCACGTCCAGCGGGTTGCTGACCATGATGATGATGGCGTTGGGGCTGACGCGGGCGATGTTCTCGCTGACCTGGCGGACGATGTTGGCGTTGGTGTTCAGCAGGTCGTCGCGGCTCATCCCCGGCTTCCGGGCGATGCCGGCGGTGACGATGTAGATGCCGCTCCCCGCGCTCTCCTCGTAGCCGTTGGTGCCGATCACGCGGCTGTCGAAGCCCTCGATGGGCGCCGACTGCCACTGGTCCAGTCCCTTCCCCTGCGGGATCCCCTCCACGACGTCGATCAGCACCACCTCGCGCGCCAGCTCCTTCTCGGCGACGCGCTGGGCGGCGGTGGCACCCACGTTCCCCGCCCCCACGACCGTAATCTTGTCCATGACCCGTTCTGGTTCTCTGTGCGTTTTTGGTGGCCCGCGCGCGCAAAGCGCCCTCGGGCGCGGGGAACATAGACCGCGCTCCGGGGCGTGTCAAACGCACTCGGGTATCACCGTCAACCGGGTACAACGAAGGGGGATCGGGGGGTGATGGTGGAGATTCGGGGCTGCTCGGAAGCAGGTGGCGAGGGGTGATTGGAATCGCTGCAACAACAGCCGAAGTCCGCCTTTGCGCACTCTCCGCAACGGGGAAATCTCCGCCCGCAACGCCTGGGTTCATGAACTGATTCATCACACGGAGGGAACGGAGGAAACGGAGGGAGATCGGCCCCGCACCATCACCCCTCCGTTTCCTCCGTTCCCTCCGTGTGATCCCCATCTTTTGAATTTCGGTTCCTCAGCGCGACACCTGCCGGATCGCCTCGTACAGCGCAATGCCGACGGCCGTGGCGAGGTTCAGCGAGCGAGCGCCGTCGCGCATGGGGATGCGCAGGCAGCGGGACGGGTCGCGCGCGAGCAGGTCGTCGGGGAGGCCGCGCGACTCGGGGCCGAAGAGGAGCGCGTCGCCGGGCGCGAAGTCGGCGTTCCACAGCGTGCGCTCGGCCTTCGTGGACAGCATCCACACGCGCCGGCCGGCGACCGCCTGCTCGAAGTCCACCCAGGCGACGTGGTGCGTGTAGTCCACCTCGTCCCAATAATCCATCACCGCGCGTTTCGCCTTCGGGTGATGGAAGGAGAAGCCGAGGCGGCCGATCAGGTGCAGCGGCGTGCCCGTGGCCCCGCAGAGGCGCGCGACGTTGCCGGCGTTCGGCGGGATCTCGGGCTCGTACAGGGCGACGTGCAGCGGATCGGCGAGCGGAAGGAGCGGCATCGGCGCACGAGGGTTCGGGTGATCGCGCCGACAATCTGCCATGCCTCGCCCGTTGTCGCATCCTGCTGCCGCGTTTAGCTTTCCGCGCCCCGTCACCCTCGATCGAATCACCGACATCCGATCTCCGATCCCGCGATGAAGATCCTCTCGATTCTCCTGGCGCTCGTCGCGGCCGCTCCGCTCGCGGCGCAGCAGCCGGCGCTGCCGAACAACGGCCCGTTCACCCAGCCGCCGCAGTTGCTGAACCGCGACGAGGTGCAGCGGCTGGCGGAAGCCAGCTACCCGGCGGAGCTCAAGGCGCAGGGGTTCGGCGGCACGCCCACCGTGCGCCTGTTCGTGGATGCGGACGGAACGGTGAAGCAGGTCCGGCTGGACCGCTCCAGCGCCCTGCCGCCGCTGGATTCGGCGGCGCTGAAGGTGGCGGAGGCGATGCGCTTTGCCCCCGCGCGCGACGGCGACCGCCCGGTGCACCTGTGGATCACGCTGCCGGTGGAGTTCAGCCTGAACCTTCCCACGCCCACCGCGGTTGCCACGCCGCCGCGGACCGCCAACCTGTACGACGTGGAGCGCGAGATCGGGCGCGTTCTGAACGACCGCCAGCTCCGGCACGACCGCAACCCCATCGTCCGCATCTACGTGGGCGCCGACGGGGTGCCGCAGGCATTCGACCTGGCCGAGCCCAGCGGCGACCGCGGGCTGGACTACGCCGCCCTGCGCGCCGCCATGAAGGCGCGCTTCGAGCCGGCCCGCGACGCCGCCGGCCAGCCCGTCGCCGTGTGGGTGCGCGTCGAAGTCCGCCCGCACCGCTGACGCACCCGGCGAGCACGACGCAGCCCCTCCGCGACTCGGATCTCGGAGGGGCTGCTGGTTTTGTGGAGATGGCGATCCGTCGCGTCAGCCGATCGCGCGGCGGTGGAAGGTGCGCAGGCCGATGGCGCCGAAGCCGGCGGTGAGCACCAGCAGCATCGCCATCACCACCGCGAGCGGCATGTGCGGCGCCGACGGGGTGAGCGAGGCGCGCATCCCCTCGGAGACGTAGACCAGCGGGTTGACCAGCACGAGGTACTTGACCACGGGGACGGCGTCGAGCCCGCGCCACGGGTAGTAGGTGCAGCCGAAGAAGATCATCGGCGCCACGATCATGCTGAACATCAGCCCGATGTGCTGCGGCTGCACCGCCGTCCCCAGCAGCAGCCCCATCGACGAGAACGCCGCCGCGCCGAGCGTGGCCACCGCGACGACCTCGCCCGCGTGCGACAACGTGAGCCCGGGGATCGACCCCATGATCAGCCGCGCCACGGGGAGGACGAAGAGCGCGGAGACCAGCCCCTGCAGCACCCCCGCGACGATCTTCTCCACCGCCACCAGCCACGTGGGGATGGGCGCCAGCAGCCGGTCCTCGATCTCCCTGGTGGCGGCGAAGTCCACCACCATCGGCAGGGAGACGGCCTGTACCGCGGCCATCGCCAGGCTCACCGCCAGCACGCCGGGCAGCAGCGTGGCCGTGTAGCCGCGGTTGGTGAAGCCCATCTTCGGCAGCATCCACCCGAACACGGTGACGAACAGGATCGGCTGCAGCGCCGTTCGCGCCAGGAACGCCGGCAATTCCTTCCGGGCCACGCGCAGGTCGCGCCGGAGCAGCGCGCCGAACACCCGCAGCGGGCTCACGCGGGGCGCGTGGTGCGGCGCGTCCGCGGCCATGGCGAGTGTCGTCATGCCAGCTTCCTTCCGGTCAGGGAGATGAACAGCGTCTCGAGCGACGGCCGCTGCAGCTGGATGTCGCGCACCGCGCGCCCACCCGACTCCGCCGATGCGATCAGCGCGGGGATCATCTCGCCGCCCCGCGGGCTGAACACGCGCAGCACCGGCCCGCGCGCCTCCGCCCGGTCCACGCCGGCGACGGCGGATGCCGCGTCGACCAGGTCGGACGCATCCCCGTCCACCGTCAGCTCGACGAGCGTGCCGCCGGGCGCCTGGCCGCGGAGCGCGGCGGGCGTGTCGAGCGCCAGCAGCTTCCCCTGGTCGATGATGGCGATGCGGTCGCAGAGCTGGTCGGCCTCCTCCATGTAGTGCGTGGTCATCACGATGGTGCGCCCCTGCGCGTGCAGCTCGCGCAGAATCTCCCACAGCCCCAGCCGCGCGGCGGGGTCGAGCCCCACCGTGGGCTCGTCGAGGAAGACGACCTTCGGCTCGTGCACCAGCGCCCGCGCGATCATCAGCCGCTGCTGCTGCCCGCCGGAAAGCGCGTCCACCTTCGCCCCCGCCTTGTCCGCGAAGCCGAGGCGCTCCATCAGCCCCATCGCCCGCGGCAGCGCCACGGCGCGCGGGATGCCGAAGTACGAGGCGTGGAAAAGCAGGTTCTCCAGCACGTTGAGCGCGCGGTCGGGGTTGGGCCGCTGCGGCACCACCCCGATCCGCCGCCGCACCTCCACCGGGTGCGCGGAGACTTCGACGCCGTCCACGCGCGCCTGTCCCCCGCTCGGCCGCACGCGCGTGGTGAGGATGCCGATCGTCGTCGTCTTCCCCGCCCCGTTCGGCCCCAGCATCCCGAAGAACTCGCCGTGCCCCACGCGCAGGTCCAGCCCGTCGAGCGCCAGCACGCCGGGCGACGTCGGCGCCTTGGCCCGCCGCTGCCCCGGCACCTTCGGCGCGGGATACACCTTCCGCAGCCCCACCGTCTCGATCGCCGCGTCCATGCTCTCTCGTGGAAGTAATTGAGATAGTGGGAGTTAGATGTCATCGTGAGGCTTGGCCCCACCGAAGCCGCGTCGCACGAGCGGTTCAGGCCGAACGGTCGACCGCCTCACTCCGTACAACAAACTCGCCGTCGCGACTGAGGAAGTCTCCCGGCGATGACCGGCCGTTATGCTTGCATCTCCATCCGGCCACGAGCAGATTGCGAACATGGATTCGCATCCCACCATACGCGAATCTAGATTCACATTTCTGCCGGGTCAAGTCTCTTGTCGGATCTCGATCCCGAATCCGCATCTCCCCCGATCCACGTTCCGCGGCAGGCGCGCAGCCGCGAGACGCTCTCGCGCCTGCTCGACGCCGCCGAGGCGGTGCTGGCGGAGGGCGGGCTGGATGCGGCCACGGTGCCGGGCATCGCCCAGCGCGCGGGGCTGTCGGTGGGCGCGGTGTATCGCCGCTTCGCGGACAAGGACGCGCTGCTGCGCGCGGTCTACTTCCGCATGTTCGAGCGGATGCGCGAGCAGAACGAGACGACGATGGACCCGGAGCTGTTCCGCGACGTGCCGCTGGAGACGGTGCTGCCGGCGATCGTGCGGGGGATCGTGCAGCACTACCGCCAGCACCGCACGCTGATGCAGGCGCTGATGCAGTACGCCGACACGCACGCCGACGCCGAGTTCCGCCGCCGCGCCGCCGAGCTGAACGGCGCCGCGCTCTCGCGCCTGGCCGCCATCGTCACCTCGAAGCGCGACCAGATGCGCCACCCGGACCCGGAAGGCGCGGTGCGCTTCGCGCTGCTGACGGTGGGGCTGGTGCTGCGCGGCGTGCTGCTGAGCGACCAGGCGCCGCCCGGCTTCCTGCTCGGCGGGGACGTCAGCATCGAGGACGAGCTGACGCGGATGGTGATGGGCTATCTGGGGGTGGAGGGCGGGTCGAAATCCAGCCAGGGATTGCAGCCGGGCTGACACTCTTCCCACGCATCACCCGTGAATTCCCGGCCAACGGGTGGACCCCAGTCGATCTCGCCGTGGCGGTTCTCGGGCGTGACGAGCGCGATCATCTCATCCAACGAGAGCTTGCGTTCGACGATGAGCTGGCCGTTCGCAACGCTCAACTCGACCTCGCCGCCGTCCTTCAGTCCAACCGCCTCCGCAATCTCGTCAGGGATGCGGATCGCGAGGCTGTCACCCCACTTCACGATTCTTTCACGCATCGGCGCTCTCCAGTGCACGTGAACCGCAACAATAATGTACGAAGGGTAAAGTGGTCGATCTGTCCAGTCAACCGTACCGGACAGGTGCAAAAAGGCAGGCTGTCGTTTGGGGGAGATTATAGATCCTTCGGCCGCCGCAAGAGATCGGTGCGGAGGAGATTACGGTGCAGCGGCGGCGCTCAGGATGACGTCTTCGTAGAGGCAGGACCCGGATCGGCAATCAGCCGCCCACCTGCGACAGCGCCAGCAGCCCGCCGCTACCCTCGTCACTGCCCTGGACGAGCCAGTGGCGCTCGGGCTTGATGCGCAGCGTGTGGCGGACGAGCGGCTCGATGGGCTCGCCGCGGCGGAGAGGGTCGCGGAGGTTGGTCTGGATGGAGCCGAACAGGCACGGGCGCAGCTGCCCGTCGGCCGTCAGGCGCATGCGGTTGCACGTGCCGCAGTAATTGTGGCTCATCGGGGTGATCACGCCCACCGTCCCCGCCGCGCCGGGGAAGGCGAAGTAGCGCGCCGGCCCGTTCCCCGGCGGCCCGGCGACGGGCTCCAGCGCGCCGATGCCGCGCACCCGCTCCAGGACCTCGTCCGACGAGACGAACTCGTCGCGCGAGACGCCCAGGTTGTCGCCGGTGGGCATCACCTCGATGAAGCGCACGTGCCAGGGCCGCTCGCGCGTGACCGCGGCGAAATCCGCCACCTCGTCGTCGTTGCGGCCCCGCATCACCACGCAGTTGATCTTGATGGGCGCGAACCCCGCGCGCTCGGCGGCGTCCAGCCCGCGCAGGATGGCCTCCGCGCTCCCCGGCCGCCGGGCGATGGCGTCGATGCGCTCGGGCCGCAGCGAGTCGAGCGACACGTTCAGCCGGTCCACCCCGGCCGCGCGCAGCTCGTCCGCCATCTCCGTCAGCAGCACCGCGTTGGTGGAGAGGGCCACGTCCACGATCCCGTCCACCGCGCGGATCTGGCGGACCAGCGACGGGAGGTCGCGGCGCACCAGCGGCTCGCCGCCGGTGATGCGCACCTTGCGCAGCCCCATCCCCGCCATCACCCGCACCACCTCCGCGATCTCCTCGTAGCTCAGCAGCTGGTCGCGCCGCAGCCAGGGGAGCCCCTCCTCGGGCATGCAGTAGACGCAGCGCAGGTTGCACTTGTCGGTGACGGAGATGCGCAGGTACTCGATGCGCCGCCCGAAGCCGTCGTGCATGGGCCCGCTCCCGGGCACCTCGCGCTCCGCGGCGATGGGGATGCCGCCGCCGATCTGCACCAGCGCGCTCACAGCGGCCTCCCGCCCAGCCCGGCCTCGGGCGCGAAGCCGGCCACCCAGTCGCTGTCGCCGTCGGTGTAGCCCTCGCGCTTCCAGATGGGCACGCGCTTCTTCAGCTCCTCGATCACGTAGCGGCTGGCCTCGTACGCCTCCCCGCGGTGCGGCGCGGCCACGCAGATGGCCACGCTCGCCTCGCCGATCGCCAGGCGGCCGACGCGGTGCACCACGCGCACGTCGCCCACGCCGAAGCGCGAGATGGCTTCCTCCGCGATGCGGTGCATCATGCGCTCGGCCATGTCGGCATAGGCGTGGTACTCCAGGTGGCTCACCGGACGGCCGTCGTTCTCGTTGCGGACGACGCCCCAGAACAGCAGCGCCGCGCCGTCATCGGGCGACACGCCGTCGGCCAGGAGGCGCGCGGCGTCGAGCGGCTGGTCGGTGACGGCGGCGTACGCGGCGGCCACGCTCACCCCCCCGCGACGGGCGGGATGAACGCTACCTCGTCGCCGTCGCGGAGCGGCGTGTCGCCGGGCGCGTAGTCCATGTTCACCGCGACGACGGGAGATGCGGGAAGCTTCGACAGACCGTTGCCGCCCGCGCGCAGCCGCGCCACCAGGTCCGCCACGCGCGCGCCGTCCGGGAGCTCGACGGAGAGCTCATCGGCGCCGGCGAAGTCGCGGTACTGGGCGAAGAAGAGCGAGCGGACGATCATCGGCGGTGCGGCTCGGTCAGGGACGGGTGATTGGAAGACGATAACCAAGGGGAGGTTACACCGCCACCGAAGCGGGGTTCGGCGGCGGATGCGCTCGAACCGGAAAACCCACGGCAACGGTGGAAGGATGGAGATCGGGCGGCGGCCGGCCTTCCCGCCGCCCTCGTTCGTCTCAGCACGTCGTGTTGCAGGATTCGTTGCAGGTCGGATATCCCCACGGGCAGGTGGGGTTGTCGGAGCAGACGTACGGATCGCACGTGGGCGCGCATGGCTGCGTGTACGTTTCGGAGCAGGCAATCACCATGCTGTTGCAATCGTGCGAGCAGCCGAAATCCGACGTGTTCGCGTACCCCCGCACCGTCCGCCTCTGCGCTTCCGCCGCCGACGTGACGAACGAATCGACCCGGAGATCCTCGAGCTTCAGCTTCTTCATGCCGCTCTCCATCGTAAAGGAAACGTCGCACAAGAAATGGTCACAGAAACAGTATGTCCCGAATCGCGCGGCAATCAAGGTTTTTCATCGCGCGCGCCACGGCGAATGAACTCAGCCGACAGATGCGGTCTCCCGGCGCGCCTTCTCGGCCAGGCGCTCGCGGATGCTGGCGGCGATGACCTCGATGCCGGCGGTGTTCTGGCCGCCGCGCGGGAGGATGACGTCGGCGTAGCGCTTGGTGGGCTCCACGAACTCGAAGTGCATGGGGCGCACGGTCTTGAGATACTGGTCGATCACCGACTCCAGCGCCCGCCCGCGCTCCTCCAGGTCACGCCGCAGCCGGCGGATGAAGCGCACGTCGGCCTCGGTGTCGACGAAGATCTTCAGGTCGAACATCTCCCGCAGCCGCGCATCAGCGAACAGGAGGATGCCGTCGACCAGGATCACGTCGCGCGGCTGCACGCGGATGCTCTCGGGCGCGCGCGTGTGGCGGGTGAAGTCGTACACCGGCTTCTCGATGGCCTCGCCCGCGATGAGCCGCTCGAGGTGGTGGATGAGGAGCGCGGTGTCGAGCGAGTCCGGGTGGTCGAAGTTGATGCGCTGCCGCTCTTCGATCGAAAGATCGCCGAGCTCCTTGTAGTACGAGTCGTAGTCCAGGAACACGGCCGAGTCCAGGTGCAGCGACTGGTAGATCCGCCGCGCCACGGTGGTCTTCCCCGAGCCGGTGCCCCCGGCGATGCCGATCAGGAACGGTTTCATCCGAACGAAAGTGCTGAGTGCTGAGTCACGGCTGCGCGGCGGGAACTTGCCGGGGAGGAGGGGATGGAGCAAGGCTGGGGGATGGAGATGGAGCAGTCGGCTGGGAGATATGGCGATGGCGCGGCCGCGGTGCGGAGGCCCTCTCCCCCCGACCCCCTCCCCCAAAACAGCCTGGGGGAGGGCGAGACCTCAGGTCGGAGAGAACGTTCGGTTCGGGTAGGATGGATCGGCCGGCAGTTACAACAGCAGAAGGCCCGCGAACCGTTGCCGGTTCGCGGGCCTTCGATTGTCCAGTTGGAAAACGTCAGGCGGTGAAGGAGCTGCCGCAGCCGCAGCCGCCGGTGGCGTTCGGGTTGTTGAAGGTGAAGCCGCTCCCCTGGAAGGTCGACACGTAGTCGATCTCCGTGCCCTGCAGGTACTGCAGGGAGAACGGGTCCACGAACAGGCGGATCCCCTGCGACTCGAAGGTCATGTCGTCGTCGCCGGGCTCGTCCTCGATGTTCAGGCCGTACTGGAAGCCCGAGCACCCGCCCGGCAGAACGCCCACCCGCAGCCCCGCGTTCTCGGCGGCGCCCTGCTCCTCGATGTATCGGCGAACCTCGCTGGCCGCCAGCGGCGTCAGGAGGACGGGGCTCGCCGGCGCCTCGGTGTTGACCGCCGTCACGCTCTCAGTCTGCATCGCTGCCCCCGGTTTTCTGAAGTTCAGGCGGAACCCAAGTCCCGCTCCATCAACAACTTGTACCCTCCGGAGACCCGCAGGTTTCGCGCCGCGAAGGCGCCCCGGAAGAGTTGGTTCACCCGTGAAGTATGTCGCAGCCCCGCGGGCGCGTCAATCCTCGCGCAAGCGGCGCGGCGCCGACCCGTTTGGGCGCCCCGGTAGCGCCGCATCCCGCCCGCCGATCCCCACCCGCGGGGCAGACGCGGCTTCATCTCCGGCGCGGAGCGCGTTAGGTTGCGTCGATCCCTCTACACGCTTCCCCTCGCCCCACGGCCGCATGCGGCGAAGCTTCCTGGGCCCGTTCCTGCTCGGCGCGCTCACCATGCTCCTGCTGGTGATTTTGGTCGTCTGGGCCGTGCCGGGGTGGCTTCCCCGCGGCGGGATCGTGATCCGCATCGGCCCGGCCGCGCCTTCCGCCCCCGCCCCGGCCGCCGCCCCGCGGCCGCCCGAGCGCCCGGCTCCGACGCCCGCGCCGGTCGCCGCACCGCCCGTCCCACCCGCCGCGCCGCCCGTCCAGCCCGCCGCTCCGGCCGACACCGCGGCGCCTCCCCGCGCGGCGGCGCCGGGACAGCTCCTGGTGCCCGTGCAGGGGGTGAAGCCGTCGCAGCTCACCGACACCTACACGCAGGCGCGCGGGCAGGGGCGCGTGCACGACGCCATCGACATCCGCGCGGCGCGGGGAACGCCGGTGCTGGCGGCGGCCGACGGCACGGTGCTCAAGCTCTTCAACAGCGAGCGCGGCGGGATCACCCTGTACGAGCTGGGACCCGACGGGCACACGATCTACTACTACGCGCACCTGGACCGCTACGCGCCCGGCATGGACGAGGGGAGAAGGCTGCGCCAGGGCGACGTGATCGGATACGTGGGGCACAGCGGGAACGCCGGCGCCGGAAACGACCACCTGCACTTCGAGATCACCACCGCCGCCGACCCCCGGCGGTGGTGGGCCGGTACGCCGCAGAACCCGTATCCGCTGCTGCGGCGCGGCATCAGCCGCTGATCGCCCCGTCCGACGGCCTCCTCTCCCACCGTCCCTCCGTACCCGCCCCGCCTCCCGCGCACGGTGCATTTCCCTACCGCGCGCCCCATGGGCTGCCCCACAAGAATCTCCCGACACACCCGACTTACGCGCCCCCCTCCCGGCGGTATCCTCGACGCGAACGCTGCGACTGCACGGAGGAGGCGACGATGACACGCATGGACGGACCGATCCGCATCGCGGGGCTCTCGCTGGCACTGGCGGCGCTGGCGGGCTCCGCGATGGCCCAGGCGCCGCGCGGCGCGTTCCCTTTCGCGCCCGGCGAGGCGTGCACCTACCGCGGCAGCGGGCCGCTGGGGCGCATGGGAAGCGGCACCTTCGCGGTGGACCCCGAGCAGGTGGACGGGCGCGGGGTGTACCTGCTGCGCTTCGACTTCCGCGGCCGCATGGGGATCTTCGGGGTGGAGAACCACACCCGCAGCTGGTTCGATCCGGCCGAGACGGCGTCGTTCCACTTCACCAAGATGGAGCGCTCGCCGGTGTCCACGAAGCGCCAGGACGTGCGCATGGACGCGCAGGCGCGACGCTGGACCGGCGGCCAGCGCGAGGGCGGCGAGATGCCCACGGGCGCGCCGCTGGACGAGCTGTCGTTCGTCTACTTCCTGCGCACGCTGCGGCTGGAGGAGGGAGACAGCTACACCTTCACCCGCCACTACGACACCGCGCGCAACCCGGTGCGCGTGCGGGTGATCGGCCGCGGGCGGATCCGCGTGCCGGCGGGCGAGTTCACCGCCGTGGAGGTGGAGATGCGGGTGCGCGACGCGAACCACTACGGCCGCGAAGGGGTGATCCAGTTCCACTTCACCGACGACGCGCGGCGCATCCCCATCCGCATGGAGTCGCAGATCCCCGTGGCGGGGCGGATGGTGCTGTCGCTCGAGGCCATCACGCCGACCTGCGGCGGGGCGACGACAGCGGCGAGACCGGCGGATTGAACTGAAGAGCTGAGTGCTGAGTGCGGGGGATGGAACGCACTCTGACGTGCAATCGAGCGGAGCCGGCGGAGAACACCTCCATTGGCTCCGCTGGCGTTGTGGCATCGGGCGGAGATCGGGACGGGCGGGTAAACCCGCGGCTGGAACATTGGAAAGCCTCGCAAACTGCGCGAGGCTTCAACTGCTCGCGGACGCAATGGCGGCGCGGATGGCCGCTCACCTCACACGGCAGCCGACCCACAGCCTGCGCAGCAGGCTTCCCAATGTTCCAGCCGCGGGTTTACCCGCCCGACCCGGCCCCGCGTAAGGAAATTCCCCGCCACCCCCTCGCAGATCCCTTCCACAGCCCCGAACCCGGTAGTCCCCCGCCCCACCGCACGTTCGGCCCTTCGCCCCGCAAGGGATGCGGTTGCACGCCGACAAATGGGCACCCCGGCGAGGGCTAGACTTCTCGCCAGTTGGAAGCGCGAGGCCAACGGTGGCCGGCGCCAGTGGTGAAACCGGAAGGAGACTGAACGATGCGCAAGAGCCTTGTCGTGGGAACCCTGCTGGCGGTGCCGGCTCTCGCCGCGGCGGCGCTGGCTCCCCTTTCCCTGCAGCCCGGCAGCCGCGTGTGGGTGGACGGGACCTCCACCGCGCGCTCCTGGCACTGCGAGTCGACCCAGGCGGTGGGCAGCGCCGCGGCCAGCACCACCGAGCTGGCGCAGCTGGCCAACGTCGGCAGCGCCTCGGTGACGGTGCCGGTGGCCTCGCTCGACTGCCGCAACGGCACGATGAACGGCCACATGCGCACCGCGCTGAAGGCCCAGCAGGCCCCCGAGCTCCGCTTCCGCGCCACCTCGGTGCAGGTGACGCCCACCGGCGCCGACGCCGGGACGGTGGAGATGCAGGGCACGCTGTCCATCGCCGGCGCCGAGCGCCCGGTGACGATCAACGGCACGGTGGCGCGCGAGAACGGCCAGATCCGCGTCCGCGGGACCAAGCGGATCACCATGACGGAGTGGGGCGTCCGCCCGCCCTCGCTGATGCTGGGCGCGATGAAGGTGGCGCCGGCAGCCACGGTGGGGTTCGACGTGGTGCTGAAGCCCTGACGGTTGTAGACGGGCGGCGGAGCTGAACCGCCGCGCACGCAGTCCCGGGGGCGCACGTCCGCGCCCCCGAAGACCCGAGGCTCCCTGAGTGGAGACGGTACGATGAGAACCACGAATCGTGTGCTGCTTCCGGCCCTGCTGGCCGCCTTCGCGGCCGCGCCGGTTGCCGCGCAGTCCGAGACTCCCGGCGGCGGCACGCAGCCGGTTCCGAGCGAGTCCACCAAGGTCGAGACGACGCGCACCTTCGGCACCGCGCAGACCATCCCGATCCAGCACTTCCGCCCGATCGACAAGCGCGGGCTGAACATGTTCGAGGCGCCCAAGAACGACGCCGTGCAGTACGACGGGTTCAAGCTGATGCTGGGCGGCGCGTTCACCCAGGACTTCCAGACCATCAGCCACAGCAACACCGCCACGCCGAACGTGGTCAACAACGTCAACACCAACCAGCTGGCCGACATCGGCCCCGGCTTCAACAACGCGGTGGCCAACCTGTACCTGACGGCGCAGCTCGCCCGCGGCATCAGCGTGCACATGACGAGCTACCTGTCGAGCCGCCACCACAGCGAGACCTGGGTGAAGGACGGCTACCTGCAGATCGACGACTCGCCCATCGACGTGCCGCTGCTGAACAACATCATGCGGTACACCACGCTGAAGATCGGCGAGATGGAGGTGAACTACGGCGACTCGCACTTCCGCCGCACCGACAACGGGCTGGGGATGTACAACCCCTTCGTCGGCAACCTGATCATGGACGCCTTCACCACCGAGGCCGGCGGCGAGGTGTACGTGCAGCACAACGGGCTGCTGGGGATGTTCGGCGTGACGGCCGGCCAGCTGCACCCGGCGGTGACCAACCCGGGCGGCCGTACCCCCTCGTTCCTGGGCAAGGTGGGCTTCGACCGGCAGCTGACGCCCGACCTGCGGGTGCGCCTGACGGGCTCGGTGTACACCAACCGGCACTCGACCGAGCAGAACCTGTTCACGGGTGACCGCAGCGGCAGCAAGTACTACTTCGTGATGGAGAACACCGCGGCGACGGAGACTGGCAACTTCCGCTCGGGGATGCTGGGGCCCGGCATGAGCCACAAGATGACGTCGTGGGTGGTGAACCCCTTCGTGAAGTTCAACGGGCTGGAGCTGTTCGGGCTGATCGAGCAGGCCAAGGGCCGCACCAAGACCGAGACGGCCGAGCGCACCTGGAACCAGTTCGCCATCGACGGCACCTACCGGTTCCTCCCCGGCGAGCCCCTGTACGTGGCCGCCCGGTACAACACGGTGAGCGGGCCGCTGGCCGGCACGACGACGGACGTGGGCGCGGACCGCTGGCAGTTCGCGGCGGGGTGGTACGTGACGGACAACATCCTGCTGAAGGGTGAGTACATCACGCAGACCTACAACGGCTACGCGCCGACGCACATCCTGAACGGCGGCAAGTTCCACGGCTTCATCTTCGAGGGCGCGGTGGCCTTCTGATCGAAGCACCGACAGAACGAACTCACGCACAGGTGTGAAGCGGAGCGGGGGTCCCGATCGGGGCCCCCGCTCCGCTTTTTGTCTCACGCAGAGGCCGCAGAGGCCGCAGAGGGTTCGCGCCCGAATTCCTCTGCGACCTCTGCGGCCTCTGCGTGAGATTTCTTTATGGATGCCCGATCCGCCCCACCGCTTCGGCGAGCGATGGGACGATTGGGATGCCGAGCCGGCCCGCCTCCTCCACCTCTGTCTGCGGGCTGTGGACGAGGAGGGCGGACGCGCCCAGCTCGCGCGCGGGGATGGCGTCGCGCACCCGGTCGCCGACGAGCCAGGAGCGGGCGAGGTCGATGCCGTGCTCCGCGGCGGCGCGGCGGTACATCCCCGCGCCGGGCTTGCGCATGTGGTGGGGATCGGGATCGCCGGGCGCGAGCGGGCAGTGGTACTCGGCGTCCAGCCGCGCCCCTTTCGTCGCGAGCAGCTCGACCAGGCGGCGGTGGACGGCGGCGTAGTCATCTTCCCCGAACATCCCGCGACCGATGCCGGACTGGTTCGTCACCAGCACGGCCAGCCATCCGCGCTCGTTCAGCCGCCGTACCGCCTCCGCCGCGCTGGGGAGGAGCACGACACCCGCGGGATCGGAGAGATAGTGGCGGTCCTCGATCAGCGTGCCGTCGCGGTCCAGGAACACGGCGGCGCGCATCGCGGCGGGAGCGAGCATCGATCTCGGGAGAAGATGCGGCGGGGAGAAGGCGGGCGCGCTGCGCGCGAGGCCCCTCATCCCCCCGACCCCCTTCTCCCAAACTGCGGGAGAAGGGGGAGAACTAAACGCAACGCGAGTTTGCTGTTACCTCTCCCAGGCTGTTTTGGGAGAGGTCGGAAAAACGAGCCGTGACAGCAGTACCGTCACGGCTCGTTTTTCCGGGTGAGGGCCTTTCGGGCGAGGACCGGGAAGACCTGCTGTCCCCTGTAACCTGTCCCCTAGCCGGCCGTGATGTTGAACCCGGCGTCCACGTACATCGTCTCGCCGGTGATGCCGCTGGAGAGGTCCGAGGCCAGGAACAGCGTCGCCCGGCCGACCTCCTCCACCTCCACCGTGCGCTTCAGCGGCGCGCGCTCGCCGGTGATCTTCATCAGGTCGCGGAAGTGCGCCACGCCGCGCGCCGCCAGCGTGTTGATGGCGCCCGCACTCACCGCGTTCACCCGCACGCCGCGCGGCCCCAGGTCCACCGCCAGGTACCGCACCGACGCCTCGAGCGCCGCCTTGGCCACGCCCATCACGTTGTAGCCCGGCACCGCCTTCTGCGAGCCGTAGTAGCTCATGGTGACGATGCTGCCGCCGTTCTCCATCAGCGGCGAGAAGCGTCGCGTGAGCGCGACCAGCGAGTATGCGCTGATGTCCATCGCGGTGGCCCAGTCGGCGCGCTGCGTCTCGATGAAGGCGTTGCTCATCGCCGTGCTGGGCGCGAAGGCGACCGAGTGGAGGAGGAAGTCGAGACGGCCACCGCACCACTTCTCGACCTCGTCGTGGACGGCGTCGATCTGCTCGTCGTGGGTGACGTCCAGGTCGAAGAGGGGCACCTCGCCCATCTCCGCCGTGGTCTTCACGACGCGGTCGCGCATCACCTCGCCCTGGTAGGTGAAGGCGAGCTGCATCCCCGCCTCGTCCAGGACGCGGGCGCACGCCCAGGCGATGGAGTTGCGGTTGGCGACGCCGACGATCAGGCCCTTCCTGCCGGCGAGCAGTCCCGCGAGCGGCGAGCTTTCGGCCATAAGTCCGGTTTCGGGCAAAAGGATGAAGAAGCTGGAGCTTCGTCGATTACGATCTCACCGCCGCCCGCGCGGCGGCGCGGCCACCGGCGCGGGCGAGGTCTGCGGCCGCGGCGGGGGCGGCGCCGGCGGCTGCCCGCCGGGACGCGTCGGCGCGGGGCGCACGCTGTCCGATCGCGTCGGAGCGGGCGGCGGCGGCGCGGGCGCGGCACGCGCCGTCCGCAGCTCCACCTGCCCCCCGCCGGCGAGGCCCACGAGGTTGCGCGCGTTGACCACCGTCACCGTATAGCGCGTGTCCGGCGCCAGCGGCTGCGCGGTGCGCACGAACAGCGACTGCGAGGGCACCGGCTCCGCGTTCCGGGCCGCGGCCGCCGCCGCGGCAGCGGCGGCCCGGATGCTGTCCCGCCGGGCGGCGGCGGCGCGGCCGGTGTCCTGAGCGGCGCTGTCGGCGCGCGCGGCGGTGTCGGGAAACGGGCCCACCCGCACTTCGCGCACCGCCACCGCGGCCCCGCCCGCGGCGGTGACGGTCACCTGCGCGGCCGTCGGCGGCTGCGCCGGGTCCAGGAAGTCGTCGAACTTCACCTCGATCACGTCGCCCTCGCCCGTGGCCGAACCCGGCTTGGGCGCGCTGGTGTCGGGCGCCAGCAGGGCCAGCCGGCGCGCGCGGGCGGTGTCGGTGCGCACCACGCGGACGAACGTGGTGTCGAACGCCTCGTACGGCTGCAGCTGGTCGTCGTGGTTCGTGTCGTTGTACGCGCGGACGCGGTAGTCGCCCTCGGGGAGATACATCACCACCCACCGGCCCGCGGAGTCGGGCCTGGTCTCGTACAGCACCGAGTCGGGCTGGTGGATCAGCTCCACCCGCGCGCCGCGCGCCGCCTCGAGCGTGGTCCGCAGCACCACGCGGCCCGTCGCCACGGTGGGCACGATCTCCGGGCCGGTGGAGAAGACCAGCGTCTGCGCCTCTTTCGTCGTGTTTCCGAACAGGTCCGTCAGCCCCGGATGCACCGTCACCTGGTACACGCGGTTCGGCTCCCATCCCCGCCGCAGCGACACGCTGATGCGGCTGCCGCTCTTGTCGACCGCCACGCTGCTGGTGCGCGGGCTCACCGTCACCAGCGTGTCGACGCCGCGCTCCGACAGCCCCTCGTCGTACTGGAAGACCACCGCGCCCAGGTACGAGCGCAGGCGCGCGAAGGTGTCGGGGCGCGTGCTCTCCAGCCGCGGCGCGGCGCTGTCGGGCACGCCGCCCGGGGGCGCCTCGACGTGCGCGCATCCCCCCGAAGCCGCGAGCCCCGCCGCGGCCAGCGCGGCGGCGGCGCCGTAGAGCGCGACGAAGGCGCCCCTCACGCCGCGCCCTCCAGCGCGGCCAGCTTGGCGCGCAGCTTCTGCAGCTGGTCGCGGTAGCCGGCCAGCTTCTCGCGCTCGCGCTCCACCACCTCGGCGGGCGCCTTGGCCACGAATCCCTCGTTCGCCAGCTTCTTCTCCGTCCCCGCCGCCAGGTTCTCGATCCGCGCCGCCTCGTCGCGCAGGCGGCCGCGCTCGCGCTCCAGGTCGATCACCCCGGCCAGGGGAAGGAAGAGCTCGGTGCCCGAGGGGAGGACGGCGCTGGCGCCCACGCCGCCATTCCCCGTGCCGAAGCCCAGGTCGTCCACGCGCGCCAGGTCCAGCAGCGCGCGGCGGCCGGCCTCCAGCGTGGCCCGCACCGCGTCGTTCGCGGGGACGGCGCGCAGCGGAACGCGCACGCCGGGCTGGATCCCGTACTCCTGCCGCATCCGCCGCACCTCGACGACCACCTCCTGCAGCTCGGCGAAGGCGGCCTCGGCGGCGGCGTCTTCCCACGCCTCCACCGGCTCGGGCCACTGCGCCACCATCAGCGACGGCGCCTCCACCGGCGCGTGCGGCAGGCGCTGCCAGACCACCTCGGTGATGAAGGGCATGATCGGGTGCAGCAGCCGCATCGCCCGGTCCAGCACCTCGGCGAGGACGGCCTGCGCGGCGCGGCGGCTGGCGTCGCCCGCGTCGCCGTACAGGCGCGGCTTGGCCATCTCCAGGTACCAGTCCGCCAGGTCGCCCCAGAACACGTCGTAGGCGCGCTGGCTGGCGTCCTGGAAGCGGAAGCGCTCCATCGCCCCCGTCACCTCGCGCGTCGCGCGGGAGATGCGGGAAAGGATCCAGCGGTCGGAGAGCTCGAGCGCGTCGGCCACCTCGTCGACGGGGACGCGCTCGCCCTCGCCCAGCGTCATCAGGGCGAAGCGGCCGGCGTTCCAGAGCTTGTTGGCGAAGTTGCGCCCGGGCCCGAAGGCCAGCTCCAGGTCCTGGTAGTTGAGATACTGGTCCATCCCCGGCCCGGCGCCGGTGATCACCGTGAAGCGCAGCGCGTCGGCGCCGAAGCGCTCCACCACCTCGATGGGATCGATCCCGTTCCCCAGCGACTTCGACATCTTCCGGCCCAGGTGGTCGCGCACCATCCCCGTGAGGTAGACGTCGCGGAACGGCACCTCGCCCATGAACTCGATCCCCGCCATCACCATGCGGGCGATCCAGAAGAAGATGATGTCCTGCCCGGAGACGAGGGTCGAGTTCGGGTAGAAGCGCTCCAGGTCGGCCGTCCGCTCCGGCCAGCCGAGGGTGGAGAAGGGCCACAGCCACGAGCTGAACCAGGTGTCCAGCACGTCCTCGTCCTGCCGCAGCTCCCCCCCGCACTTCGGACACGCGGACGGATCTTCGCGCGCAACGACCATCTCCCCGCACCCGGGCGCCTGGCAGTACCAGACGGGGATGCGGTGGCCCCACCAGAGCTGACGGGAGATGCACCAGTCGCGGATGTTCTCCATCCAGTGCTCGTACGTCCGCCCGAAGCGCTCGGGGTGGAAGCGCACCCTGCCGTCGCGCCAGGCCTGCAGCGCGGGCGCGGCCAGCGGCGCCATCCGCACGAACCACTGGTCGCTCAGCCGCGGCTCCACCACGGTCCCGCAGCGGTAGCAGTGGGGGACGGCGTGCGCGTGCTCCTCCGTCTTCTCCAACAGCCCCAGCCCGGCGAACGCGGCGACCACGGCGCGGCGCGCCTCGAAGCGGTCCATCCCGCGGAACGCCTCGGGCGCGGCGTCGCTCATCACCGCGTCGGGCGTCATCACGTCGAGCGCGGGGGCGCCCACGCGCTGGGCCACCTCGAAGTCGTTGGGGTCGTGCGCGGGGGTGATCTTCACCGCGCCCGACCCGAACTCCGGGTCCACGTAGCTGTCGGCGACCACGGGGATGCGGCGGCCGGTGAGGGGGAGGTCCACCTCCTTCCCCACGATCGCCCGGTACCGCTCGTCGTCCGGGTGCACGGCGACGCACGTATCCCCCAGCATCGTCTCCGGCCGGGTCGTCGCCACGACGATGTACGGACGGCCGTCCGTCAGGCGCGGGAAGCCCGGCGCGTCGACGCCCTCGGCCAGCGGGTAGCGGAGATGCCAGAGCTTCCCCTGCGTCTCCTCGGGCTCGGCCTCCTCGTCGCTGAGGGCGGTCAGGCAGCGCGGGCACCAGTTGATGATGCGGTGGCCGCGGTAGACCAGGTCCTTCTCGTACAGGCGGACGAACACCTCGCGCACCGCGCTCGACAGCCCCGGGTCGAGGGTGAAGCGCGCGCGCGGCCAGTCGAGCGACGAGCCGATGGCGCGCAGCTGGTCGTAGATCCGCCCGCCCGTCTCGTGCACGAACTCCCACACGCGCCCCACGAAGGCCTCGCGCCCCAGGTCGTCGCGCGTCAGCCCGTCCCTGGCGATCACCCGCTCCACCACGTTCTGCGTGGCGATGCCGGCGTGGTCGCTGCCGGGGATCCAGAGCGCCTCCCACCCCTGCATGCGGCGCCAGCGGACCAGCGCGTCCTGGATGGTGTTGTTCAGCCCGTGCCCCATGTGCAGGGGCGCGGTCACGTTGGGCGGGGGGATGGGGATGACGTACGCGGTGCGGCCCGAGGCCTCGTCGGCGTGGAAGTAGCCGGCCTCCTCCCACTGGCGGTAGAGGGACGCTTCGTTCTCCCTGGGGTCGTAGGTGGGGGGCAGCGCCTCGGCCACGTTCGCACAGCTCCGGTGAAAAACGAGGCCGCGAAAGCCCCGTGGAATGGCAACAACTGGAAGCCCGGAATGTTACCGGGGGGTGGGGAAGCGGTCAAGCGAGGGAGGGCGGTTCGGAGACGTGTTTCATCGCGCGATAAGGATGGGGGAGACGGCTGTGGATGACGGACGAACATGCAGCGAGGAAAGCTTCGGTGCGGCGGGGAGAGATCGTGCTCGCCCGGCGCGGAGGCCCTCTCCCCCCGCCCCCTCCCCCAAAACCGACTGGGGGAGGGGGAGACCTCAGCGCGGGGATAGGTGCGGCGCCGGTGGGGAAGCATTCAGCTGGCCACAGCTGAGGCGAAGCTCAGCGCGGAAGCCTGATCCGGTGCTGAGTTCTCCCCCGCCCCTGCGAAGCGGGGGAGGGGGCCGGGGGGAGGGGGCCCGCCCGCGGCCGCACGGAAGCCGGTTCCCGGAGCCGAGCCTCACCCCGGACATTTCCCGCGATTCACCCCTCCGGCGCCTCGGTCTCCGGCGCGATGAAGACTTTGTTGCGGATCTTCTGCAGGATATGTTCGTACATTCGTTTGCCCTTCTCGGTGGTGGCGTGCGACGGCTCGCCGACCACGCCCGGGCTCTCGTCGGGAAGGGCGCGCCCGGCGGGCGACATGCACCGCTTCACGAGCTCCGGCGCCAGCTGGAAGTCGCGCGCGCGGTCCATCCGCACCACGCCCGGGCGCAGGTGCAGCAGGAGCGAGGTCAGCGCCTCGCCCGCGTGCTCGGGCCCCTTCTCCCCGTCCAGGAATTGCGCGAGATCGACCGACAGCGCCTGCACCACGCGCACCCGCGCGCCCTCCGCCCGCACCGTGGCCACGGCCTCCACGTGCGGGTCGTGCGTGCTGGCGGTGATGAAGATGAACTCGCTCACCCCCTGGCACGCCCAGTCGCTCACCAGCTCGTTCAGCCCGCGGTGCAGCGTCTTGCCGCTGAACCCCGCCGCGCCCGCGTAGTCGCGCTCGGAGAGCGGGTTCACGCCGTAGTGCAGCGTGGGCGCGCGCAGCACCCCGAACTCGCGCGACAGGTCGGCGGCCAGCGCCTCGGCCAGCGCCGTGGCCGCGCCGACGGGGAGATGCGGCCCCTGCTGCTCGCACGAGCCCACGGGCACGATCAGCCGGCGGTCGGTGGCCAGGTGCGCGGCCACCTCGGTCCACGGCAGGTCGGCGATGGCGTACGACCGCGGGGGCTGCGTGGCTGACGTCATGGACGCTCCGGCTCGGTCGGGTCCGTCCCGCCGCATCGCCCCGCGCCCCGTGCTGGCGTGGATCGGGGGATGGACGGCGGTGCTCGCGATGGCGGCGTGGATGCTCCGCCTCTCCCCCGTCCCGCTGGTGGTCGCGGGCGCGGGAACGCTGGCGTGGGCGCTGTGGGCCGACGGCAGCAGGGGGCGCGTGGCCGGCGCCGCCGCGCTGGTGGCCGCCGTGAGTATAGGGGGCGCGGTGCAGTTTCGCCTCCATCGCATCTCCGTGCACTGGGACGCGGTGCGCTTCGCGGCCGAGGAGCGCGCCGGCGCCGAGCTGAACCAGGGGCTGGCCGACATCTTCGTCTACGGCTTCCAGGCGGTGGACAGCGCCGCCGCCTACGACAGCGCGGCGACGGCGCGGGGCCGTCCCCCGCGCGCGACCGTGGGCTACTTCCGGCAGATGGAGGAGCAGCGGCGCCGCGCCGGCGTCACCGCGCTGGCCGTCTACCTCCCCGACGGATCGCCGCTGGCGTGGGCGGGCGAGCACAGGGGGAACGTCCCCGACTCGGTGAGCAGCGGTTACCTCGACTCGTCGTTCTCTTCCGGTCCCCTCTTCGGCTACCTCTACTTCACCCGCCTTCTCTCCGGCGGGCGCGTCGCCGTCGCGGCCGTGCTGCTGGAGGCGCACGTGGCCGTGGGCGAGGGGACGCGGCCGTACGCGGAACGCTTCGCCAGGCGCTTCGGGGTCACGCCGCGCTTCACCACGCCCGAACGCGCGCAGGGGCGGGTGTGGGACTGGTCCACGCCGCCGCCGAACCCCCGCAAGATCCTGAGCGCGGTCTTCGCCACCATCACCCAGGAGCACTGGCGCGACCGCGTCGCCCGGCGGGGGCGCGCCGCGTCGGGGATCGCCCTGGCGGCGGCCGCGCTGGTCCTGGCCATCGCCTGGTACCGCAAGCGCGCAGGGCCGTCGGGGATCCCCGTGGGCGCCATCACCCTGGCGCTCCTCCTGGTCACCTCGGGGCGGATGACAGGCGGCGAGGGCGCGTTCTCGCCTCTCTCCTTCGTCCTCCCGCTCCCCGGCGACGTCAACCTCGGCCAGCTGCTGATCGTCCTCTGCGGCGCCGCGGTCTGGCTCCTGTCGCGGCGGAGGACGCCCAGGGCCGTGGCCATCCTCCCCTTCCCCGTGCGCGTGGCCGCGGCGGCGGGCGCGCTCGTGCTCGCCGTCTGGCTCGTCCGCGAATCCGCTGCGCCGGGGGTGCTGGCGGCGCGCGCGGCGGGCGGGCCGGCGCTGTTCATCGCCCTCTCTCTGCTCTGCGCGCTCCCCCTCCTCGCGCTCCTCGGCCGCCCCGAGCGCGCGCCGCGGGTGCGGACCCGCGCCGCCCTCGTCATCCTGGCGTTCGCCACGGCGACGGCGCTGGCGGTGGGGCTCTGGCTCTGGTGGCAGCCGGGGCGCCAGGCGCCGGTGTGGACGCCGGCGCTCTGGGCCGTCCCCTTCGCCCTTGCCGCCGCGGCCATGACGCGCTCGCAGGTCAGCCGCGGCGCGCTGCTGCCGTGGATCGCCGTGGGCTGGATCGGCGCGTCGCTCTCCCTCTCGCAGCTGTGGACTCTGCACCAGAACGCGCGGCTGCAGCAGGCGGACACGGAGCTCGCGCGGCTCGGCGTGCAGCCGGACCCGTTCCTCGACTTCCTCCTCCGCCAGTTCGCCGAGAAGGTGCTCTTCTACGCGGCGGAGGGGCGCGATGGCGTGAGCCTCCTCTACCAGGCGTGGGTGGAGGGGGGATTGGCGAAGGAGGGATACGAGGCGCGCATCACGTTGTGGGACCGCAACAACGCCGCGGCCGAGCTGCGGCTGTCGGACGCGGAGATCCCGCCCGAGCGGGTGGACGAGGTGCTGCAGTCGGCCCGCGCCTCGGAGGAGCCCATCGTCCAGCGCTTCACCGACCTGGATCAGCTCCACTACCTCCTCGTGGTCCCCCTGCCTGGGGGACGGACGGTGACGGTGGCGGTGCCGCCGCGGCGCCACCTGGGCCGGTCGACGGCGCTGGCGCGCTTCCTGGACCCCGCGGCGGAGACGGAGGGCGACGAGGGCGCCGCCACGCTCTCCCTGGTCCCCGCGGCGGGGACGCACGCGCCGGGGTGGGTGCGGACGGAGAACGGGTGGCGGAGCGAGGCCGTGGTCCGCTTCCCCAGTGGCCCGATGCACGCGCACCTGGAGGTGCCCACGCCGTCGCGGGGGATCCTGCTCGCCCGCGCGCTGCTGGCGCTGTTGCTGACGCTGGGGGTGATGACGGTGCTCTGGGCCCTCGCCCGCACCCTCTGCGGCGAGCCGCTGGGGCTCGCCTCGGGACAGTGGGGATGGTTCTGGACCTTCCGGGGACGGCTGACGCTGGCGCTGTTCGTCTTCTTCCTCCTGCCGATGGCGGCGTTCGGCGAGACGGCGTACCGCGCGCTGAGCCGCGAGGTGGTGCGCACCGCCGCCGCGCTGGCCGACCGCGCGCTGGCGCAGGCCGCCGAGGAGGTCAACGGCGCCTCCATCGGCGAGCTGGCCCAGCACTTCGGGGCCGACTACCTCCTCTACCACCGCGGCGTGCTGGCCGAGGCGGCCACGCCCGAGGTGATCGATCTGGGGCTGTACCACGCCTGGCTCCCGACCCACACCTATCTCGCCTTCACCGTGGACGAGGCGGCGCAGGCGCACGAGGAGCGGCAGCTGGCCGGGCGCGAGTACCTCGTCGCCTACCGCCGCGTGGGCGACCAGGACGTGCTCGCATCCCCCACCCCTCTGGCGACGGGGGAGATCGCGCGGCGGCAGCGCGAGCTGGCCGACGTCATCCTCCTGGCCGTCCTCTTCGGTGCGGGAACGTCGATCGTCCTCTCCCTCCTGGTCGGCCGCGCGCTCTCGCGCCCGATCGAGGCGATGAGCGCCGCCTCGGCCTCCGTGGGCGAGGGCGACCTGCGCGTGCGCCTTCCCGCGCAGCGCCGCGACGAGTTCGGCGGGCTGTACCGCGCCTTCAACCGCATGGTGCGCCGCCTCCGCCACGCGCAGTCGGCGCTGGTGCGCGAGACGCGGCGCACGGAGGCGATCGTCGCGGAAGCGGGGACGGGCGTCGTCGCGCTGGACTCGAGCGGCCGCGTGGCGCTGATCAACCCGCGCGCGGGGCAGATCCTGGGCGCGGAGTTGGAGCCCGGCGACCGCATCCCCGAGGACCGCCCCCTCCCCGCCGCGGTGGCCGCGACGGTGCGCGCCTTCCTCGCCAGCGGGCCGCGGGAGCTGACGGAGGAGCGCGAGGTGGACGGTCGGGTCGTGCGTCTCCGTCTCCGCCGACTGCCGGTGGAGGAGGGCGCGCGCGGCGCGGTGCTGGTGGTGGAGGACGTGACGGCGGAGATCCGCTCGGCGCGCGTGCTGGCGTGGGGCGAGATGGCGCGGCAGGTGGCGCACGAGATCAAGAACCCGCTGACGCCCATCAAGCTGGCCGTGCAGCACGTGCGCCGCGCCTGGGCCGACGGGCGCGACGACTTCGGGGCGATCCTGGACCGCAACGTCGACGCGGTGCTGCGCGAAATCGACCGCCTGGGCGAGATCGCGCGCGCGTTCAGCCGCTTCGGCACACCCTCGGAAGGCGGCGAGGCGCTGGAGCCGGTGGACGTGCGGCGCGTGGCCGAGGACACGCTCGCCCTCTACCGCGGTGGCGACGACGGGATCGACTACGCGCTGGAGATGGAGGATGGCGCGCCGCCGGCGCTGGCGCGCGAGGGCGAGCTGCGCGAGGTGCTGGTAAACCTGCTGGAGAACGCCCGTGCCGCGCTCGACGGGCACGGCCAGGTGCGGATCAGCGCCGCGCCGGCGGGCGGGGGGGCGTGGGTGCACGTCGACGTGGCCGACACCGGCGAGGGGATCGGCCCCGAGCAGCTGCCCCGCATCTTCGAGCCGCGCTTCAGCACGCGCAGCAGCGGCACGGGGCTGGGCCTGGCCATCGTCCGCCGCATGGTCGAGTCCTGGGGCGCCGAGATCACCGTCGACTCCGCCGTAGGCCGCGGCACCACCGTGCACCTCCGCCTCCGCGCGGCGAACGGCGCGGGCGTGGGGGCGTAAGCCGCGATCGCGATTTCAACCGCATTGTGGGAGGATCGTACGCGTGCGCGGGACGGTTGGGCGCGACCGCCGGGTCAGGAGCGAGTGGACTCGCGGCTGCAACGGCACCCGGTCCGCCTTCGCGGACTTCGACGGAGCGAGGCCGGCCCCGCAAGGTGAGCCGGCCTCGTATGTCATGGAAGCCGTTCGAGGAGCTTCTCCGCCGCGGATCGCGTGTCCTCCTGGCCGGTGTGCTCCGCGGCCTCGAGCGCGGGGACCAGAAGCTCCTCCGCGTCGGACCATCGCCGCAGCATCGACGCGCCGAGCCCGGCGGTGTACAGCGCCTGCGCCACCAGCGGCGAGGGGCCGGCCGGCTCGCGCAGATCGGCGAATTCCGGCAGCAGCCGGTCGAACAGTCGACGATCTCCACATCCTGCCGCAGCGCGCAGCGCCGAACCAAATGCCAGCAGCCGCACAGACGCATCCTCGTGGAAGTGTCGATCCAGCAACGGACTCAGCATACCGAGAGCGCGCTCGTAATCCCCGCGATCCGCCCAGTAAACCGCGAGGTCGTGGGAGAAGTACGGGTAGCGCGGGTGATCGGGCCCATAGGCGCTCGCGACGATCCTGCTGTGCTTGGCAACGCGGGTGAAGTCCCTCATCGCGACCGCTGCATCGAACAGGTGGTGGTGTGCCTCCATCCTGCGGTCCTCCAGTCGAAACCGCTCGGCCACAAGTAGCGCCCGCTCGAAATACTCGCGCGCTTCCCGGTATTTCCCCACGGTCAGGAGCATGCGCCCGCTCGACATCAGCGATCGTGCCCGAACATCCCAGTCATGGCTGCGCATGGCCAGACGATGTGCTTTCTGGAACCATCCCTCTGACTGCAGGACTCGCCCGTTCTCGCGGTGAAGCATCCCGGCAACCCACGTAAATCGCGCATTGCCAGAAACCTCGGCCGCTGCACCAGCATACGCCAATGCCGTCTCGACAGCGCTGACGGTGAGTGCCCAATCCGTGACGACCATGCACGCGGAGGCGAGGCGCTGCAGGTCGGCCGTGGCGGCGATCATCTCACTGAGCACGCAGAGGAGCGCGACACGCGGCTCATCAGCGGGAGCGAGGTCGTTGCCGGCAATCCGGATCATCAGCGCCCGCACACCTTCGATCTCGAGAAAACCGAAGCGGTTATGCTGCGGCTGAGCAGCCCATGCAGTCACCAACCGGAAAACCTGCCACGCAGCGAAACACATGGGGTGCAGGTGAAGCTCGCCGAGCATGGCAGCCTCGGTCCCCGTACCCACAGGTGGTGTGGCGAGATCTTTCCGCACGCGGAGGAGGACGTCAGAGGGTCCGATGAAGGAGGCGGGCTATTCTACGCGGACAGGCACGATTCGTCTACTTTGCACACGTCTCCGCGATTACTTGATGCCGGTTTGCAATGCGGGAGCCCTCGTCTGGGTACGTTCCTGATCAGAGATCCTCGTAGCACACCCGTGGTCAACGCGATGCGACGAGCCCGCTGAAGGCGTTGCTTGAGGCCATGAAAGGTAGGCGGGGAACGCTGGAGGATTTCCCCAGCGTCACGCGTGAGGAGTCGGTGTGGAGCTGTCAGAGCGGGAGATATCGAACATCGTCGATTAAGGGGAGGTTTACGTGAGCCGCTGTAAAGGACCGGGGCTGCCGAGAGGCAGTCCCGGACCTTTTTGCTCTTCGCGATCGTCTTCCGGTCATTTTCGGCAAGGTTTGTGTTGACGAATGAAAGTGTACACCGGATGATAGGGGGTCACCCTGTTCATCCACCGTGCAACACGGGAGTTCCAGCCATGCGCAGCCCGATATTCTGCCTTGCTCTCGCACTGCTCCTCATCGCCGGGGCCGCCTGCTCCAAAAGCACAGAAATCACAACGCCCGCAACGCCGGTACATACCGACATGGCGGGCGATACAACGAAGCATGGTCCAGGTACGTTCGGAGGGGGAGCCTGAGCGGCGCCGCCCTCCACTTTTACGCCGATTCCATGGATGCGGAACTGGCAACCAGGGCGCGGACGGTAGATCGAGCGACCTCGACATTCGCCGGCTCGTAGACCGCAAGCAGCTCGGTGTGGCTTTCGGTGCGCACCTGGGCGAGCAGATCCTCGGCCGATAGCCGGGTATCGTTCTGATTGGTGCTCCGGGCAGATTCGATGGCCGATACAAGCAGTGTCTCCGCGACATCCCAGCGCTTCAGGCTGGCCGCTCCGCGTGCTGCCATGAACAGCGCTTGCGCAACCCACGGCGAATCGGACGCCCGCTGATGGTCAAGCACCGCTGGAAGCAGGCGCTCGAACACGTCGGGCCTTCCGCAGCCTCCCGCAGCTCGCAGCGACGATCCACGGACAAGCAGCCGCTCATCGGGCACGTCGGCGAAGTGGTTGTCGAGCAATGCAAGGAGGACTTCCAGCGCGTGCTGGTAATCGCCCCTATCCATCCAGTAGCAGGCGAGGTCGTGTGCGAAGTAGGGAAGTCGGGGATGATCCGGGCCGTATTCGCGGGCAGCAGCGGCACTGTGCTCCATCGCACCGGCGTGGTCGGAAACGGCTCGCGCAACGGTGAACAGGTAGTGGTGTGCCTCGACCTCGCGATCTCCCAATTGGAATCGCTGCGCCGTAGACAGCGCGCGCTGGAAGAGGTCGCGGGCCGTGAAGTACCGCCCGACGTTTAGGTGAACATGGCCCCACGAGGTCAGCGACCGCGCCCGGATATCCCAGTCGCGCTCTCTTTCGGCGAGGACGTACGCGACCTGGAACCAGATTTCGGCTTGCTGAGCCCGGCTGTGCTCGCGGTGCAGGCGGCCCGTCACCCAGGCGTACCGTGCGCTCGCGCCGATTAGCGCCGCCGCGCGCGCGAAGGAAAGCGCGGTGTCGATCGCGCTCTGCGAGAGTGCCCAATCAGCCACGGCCAGGCACGACAGCGCGATGCGCCGGAGATCGGGCTCACTGGCTGTCAGCTCACCGAGGATGCATACGAGCGCGCCTCGGGGGTCACCGTCCCTGAACGGATCCTCCCCGGCGATCCGCGGGAGAAGAGCTTCGACCGTGAGGGGATCGAGAAGATCGGAGCGCTGTTGTGGCGGCTGAAGAAACCAGGACGTGACCAGCCGGATCGCCTGGTAGACTGCGACGCAGAGCGGATCGTCGACGAGCTCGCGGAGCACGGCGGCGCCCGTCGCTTCTCCATGCGGAGTCGTGGCGAGATAGCCGTCTCTCGACGTTTTGATCAGCACTCGTCTTCGCACTGGCGTCGTCCGGCGGGAGAAATCGGGCAGGTGGGACACGCGCAGCAAGATCAGCACGAAAGTAGGCGTATACTATTCGTTGCGGGGAAGCTAGTCCACCCTGATCAACGCTGCTGACCGCACCAGACGAAGTCTGCGGAGGCGGAGTGCGAGCCATTGCAACGGCGACTTCGGTGCATTGTCTCCAGAGCTGTCGCCGCTTCTGAAGAGGATCCGCTCAACCCGTGGCGCGCCGCTGGCTTTTCTCGCGGCCGAGCTCGCGGACCAGCCAGTCGGCGGCATCGTCGATGGCCTCGGGGGGAAGGCGGTGGCCGGCGTTCCACCAGCGGATCTCCTTGGGCTCGCGCGCGGCCTCGAACAGGCGCTTCGCCTGTTCCGGCTTCATGGTGCGGTCGTAGCGGCCGTGCACCATCAGCAGCGGCCGCCCGTCCAGCCTGCGCACGGCGCGCAGCGGATCGGCCACCGCGCGCGCGGCCATCGCCAGCGGCGTCTCGGCGGGGAGGTCGCCGCCGGCGGCGAGGACGACGGCGCGAACGGACGGCTCGTCGGCGGCCAGCATCACCGCCAGGAAGCTGCCGAGCGAGTACCCGGCCACGCCGATGCAGCCGCGGTCGACCTCCGCCCGGGCGCCGAGGTAGTGCAGGGCGAGCCTGCACTCGCGCTGCGCCTGGCGCCACAGGCCGAAGATGGCCAGCGGGTTGCGCGCCGCCTGCGCCTGCAGCGGGTCGTGCCGGGTGCCGTGCAGCGGCAGGTCGATGGCCAGGCTCGCCAGCCCGTGCCGCTGCAGCGACTCGCCGATCCCCGCCACCATGTGCTCGCTGCGCGACGAGTAGCCGTGCAGCAGCAGCACCCCGCCCGAGGGCGCCGTCTCCGGCAGCAGGAGGATCCCCGGCACCGGGTCGCCCGTGGTGCGGAACTCGACTTCGAGACGCCGCCCGCCGCGGACCGCGCGCTCGCTCTTCACCGTCTGATGAATCTTCGTCGCCATGCGGACGGGCATTGGCAAGTTCGCTGCCCATCATCCATCACGCCGCCGACTCTCCCATGGCAGGGGCAACCTGAGCGAGCGGGAGATCGATCCAATTGCATTCAACTTGCATTATCAGACGATCTATGCTGGCCTGTTCAGTCGGTTCGCGCAATGAAGGCCAGCAGCCCGGGCGACGTCTCGCCCGGAAATTCACCCTCGGCAGGAGGACGTGCCGCATGAAGACGCTAAAGCTGAGCCTCGACGATCTGCGGGTGGAAGGCTTCGAGGTCCTCTCCACCGACTGGGCGGGCGACGATGCCGACGCCGCGGCCACGCTCGTCTGCACCGAGAAGCGGAGCTGCGGCCACATTTGCCCGTGACGGTCCTCCGCACCTAACGCGGCGTGATGAGCAGGGGATCGGCCTGCGCCAGTCCCCCACTGGTCGTGCGGAAACCCTCTCCCCGCGGAGCGCGCGGAGAGGGTTTCCTACTTCGATCTTGTAAAGCATCATTGACATCAGGTAAACTACGCTTTACTCTGCTGATCGCAACCTGGCAGCACCGACCCATCTCCTGTGAGGGTGCGATGTCCGAGAACGTCGTTCGTCGAACCGACGCGTGCGCGGCGCCGCGGATGCCCTGGTACGTGCACCCGTACTTCGCGGCGGTGCTGACGGCCGGCGGGGCGATCCTGTCGTCGCTGATCCTGAAGCGGCTGGAGCCGTCGGGCGTGCTGCGTGTCGCCGCGGCGCTGCTGGCGGTGCCGCCGTCCGCCTTCCTGCTGTGGACGTTCGTGCGCTGGATCCGCGGGCTGGACGAGCTGCATCACCGGATCGTGTTCGAGGCGGTGGCGGTCGCGTTCGTCCTCTCCGTCCTCGGCGCCATCACGATCGAGGGGCTGCAGAAGGGCGGCTACCTTGGCGGCTTCCGGATGGAGGACGCGTGGGAGGCGATGGTGTTCTTCTACGTGGCCGCGTACGCGTGGGCGTCGCGGCGCTACCGGTGAGGAACCGGCTGCGGGTGCTGCGCGCCGAGCGCGGCTGGTCGCAGGGGGAGCTGGCGGCGCACCTGGCCGTCTCGCGGCAGACGGTGAACGCAATCGAGACGGAGAAGTACGACCCGTCGCTCCCGCTGGCCTTCCGCATCTCCGCCGTGTTCGAGATGCCGATCGAGGCGATCTTCCAGCCGGACGGGGCGTGAACAAAATGCGAGCAGCGGAGATCAGTGTGGCCGCCGGCTCCCCCCCACCCCCGGCCCCTCCCCCACGAGGGGGGAGGGATGGGGGAGGGGAGACCTCAGCGTGGTGACAAACGTTGGCTCAAAGAGCCGAATCTTCCCCCGCGCTGAGTTCTCCCCCGCCCCTGCGAAGCGGGGGAGGGGGCCGGGGGGAGGGGGCCACCCGCGGCGGGCAGGGTGCATCCGGTCCGCGCCGATCTTCACCCCGATCCCGTTATCACTCACGCCCGCATCCGCGCCGCTCGCGGCGCGGAACCGGCCGTTCGCGGCGCGCGCTGAATCGTACCGCCAACGACTTGCGTATCTTCGCCCGGCGCTGAATGCTGCGCCCCGCCGTGCCGAGCGCGCGGCGCATCCCCCATCCCCCCGAAACCCGCATGAACGACGCATTGATCCTGGAGGGAGTGTCCAAGCGATACTCCGCTCACACCGCGGTGGACGACCTCAGCCTCTCCGTCCCCACGGGCTCCATCTACGGCATCCTCGGCCCCAACGGCGCGGGCAAGTCCACCACGCTGCGGATGGTGATGAACATCATCGCCCGCGACGCCGGCCGCATCTCGCTTCTGGGCGCCGACCCCGCCGCCGACCGCGCGGTGCTGCGCCGCGTGGGCTTCCTCCCCGAGGAGCGCGGCGTCTACCGCAAGATGAAGGTGACCGACGTCATCGTCTTCTTCGCCGAATTGAAGGGCGCGGACCGCCGCGCCGCCCGCCGCGACGCCGAGGGGTGGCTGGAGCGGATGGAGCTGGGCGACTGGAAGATGGCGAAGGTCGAGACGCTGTCGAAGGGGATGCAGCAGAAGGTGCAGTTCATCGCCACCGTCATCCACGACCCCGACCTGCTGATCCTCGACGAGCCGCAGTCAGGCCTCGACCCGGTGAACCAGGAGGTGCTGCGCGACACCATCCTGGGCGCGCGCGACCGCGGCAAGACGGTGATCTTCAGCACCCACAACATGGAGCAGGCCGAGCAGCTGTGCGACGCGGTGTGCATCATCGCGCAGGGGCGGAAAGTGCTGGACGGGCGGCTGAAGGACGTGCGGAGCGAGAACGTGGGCAACCGCTGGTACGTGGAGTTCGATCGGCCCACCGGCGGCGCCCGCGCGTTCATGGAGCACGAGGCGCGCTTCGGCCCCGTCCGCAGGGATGGCGAGGGATGGCGCGTCGAGCTCGATCCGGGCGCCGATCCCCGCGCGCTGATGCAGGCGCTCGCGCAGCTCGACGCCACCGTCGTGCGCTTCGAGCGCGAGCGGAAGACCCTCCACGAGATCTTCATCGACCGCGTGGGCGGCGCCGTGACCCCCAACCGCCGTCCCGAGGTGGCCCATGTCTGAGGTGATGACCGTATTGCGCCGCGAGTTCCTGGAGCGCGTGCGCAGCCGCAGCTTCCTGCTCGGCACCATCCTCTTCCCCGTCTTGATGGCGGCGATGTGGATCATCCCCGCGCGCATGGGCGGCGGCGGCGGCTCGCGCCACGTCGTGGTGGTCGACCAGGCGCCGGCCGGCGTGGGGCAGACCGTGGTGCAGCTGCTGACCGCGCCGCAGCCCGCCGGCGGCCGCGACGACGACGCCGTCACCTTCACCGTCGACCGCGTGGCGCGGCCGCTGGCGCAGGTGAAGGCGGACCTGATCCGCCGTGTGCAGGCCAAGGAGATCGACGGCTACCTCTATCTCCCCCCGGACTTCGTGCAGAGCAGCCACGCCGAGTACCGGGCGCGCAACGTGGCCAACTTCTCGGTCCTCTCCGCGGTGCAGCGGGCGGCCACGCAGGCGGCGCAGGCGGCGCGGCTGCAGGCGGCGGGGCTCGACGCGTCGCAGGTGGCCGCGCTGGTGAAGCGGGTGGACGTGGGCACGGCACGCATCACCGACAAGGGCGAGGAGGGCGGGAGCGCGGCGTCGGCCTTCTTCCTGGCCTACATCGTGGGCTTCCTCACCTACTTCATGATCCTGCTGTACGGGATGAACGTGCTGCGGAGCGTGCTGGAGGAGAAGACCAACAAGATCTCCGAGGTGATCGTCAGCTCCATGAAGGCCAGCCACCTGATGCTGGGGAAGATCATCGGCGTGGGCGCGGTGGCGCTGCTGCAGGTGGCGATCTGGGGGGCCATCATGGGCGTGGCCGCGTCGCGCTCCGACATGCTGACGAAGCGCTTCGGGCTGCCGCCGGGCGCGCTGGACGTGGTGCACGTGCCGCTGGGGACGGTGCTGGCGGTGACGGGCTTCTTCGTGCTCGGCTTCCTGCTCTACGCGGCGCTGTACGCGGCGCTGGGCGCGGCGGTAAACAGCGAGCAGGAGGCGCAGCAGTTCCAGATCCTGGTGATGATGCCGCTGATCGTGCCGGTGGCGCTCGTCTTCCGCATCGTCTCGGACCCGCTGGGGTCGGTGGCCACCACGCTGGGGATGATCCCCTTCACCGCGCCGGTGACGATGGCGATGCGGCTGGCCTCCGCGCCGGTGCCGCCGGTGCAGATCGTCGGCTCGCTGGCGCTGATGGTGGTGACGGTGCTGGCGGTGGCGTGGATCGCCGGGAAGATCTACCGCGTCGGCATCCTGAGCACCGGCAAGCGCCCCACCCTCGCCGAGCTCGGCCAGTGGCTGCGGGCCGCGTGATTGGACGACTGAGTGTCTGGGTGATGCATCCGGGCGGTTCCCGGACTGACGTCATCCTGAGGCTGAGGCCGGCCAGACCGTAATCCGCGTCTGCGCCGAAGGTTGCAGGCCGAAGGATCTATCGCCGGCTCGGCACGATAGCCGGCGCAAATGCACAAAACGGAGCCGCGGAGAACGAGGATGTTCTCCGCGGCTCCGGTGTTAGAAACCCCGGCATTTCGCGGTGAGCGGAGATTGGCGCGGCGCCGCCGCGGTTCCCCCCCACCCCCGGCCCCTCCCCCACGAGGGGGGAGGGATGGGGGAGGGGAGACCTCAGCGCAGCCAGAGCTTCGACTCGAAAGACGAAATCTTCCCCGCGGTTAGTTCTCCCCCGCCCCTGCGAAGCGGGGGAGGGGGCCGGGGGGAGGGGGCCGCCTGCGGCCGCGCCGACACCTCCCCTTCAGCGCGGAGCCAGCCCCCGCGTCGCGTCAGCTCTTCTCGCTCGGCTTCCGCATCGCGGGCGACGGGCTGCCGAGCACCG
>DASUYB010000038.1 GCA_036377595.1 Longimicrobium sp.
AGTGCGGGCACGGCTCACTCTGCTTCGTGCGTTGGCGCGCCATCTCCCTCTCCAGGCTTGGGGAAGCCAGCGAAACCCAGGCGCGAGAAGCTATCTGTTCGATTCGTCCATGTCAAAGGGAGTCACTACCGATCTATAACCGACGCCACACGCACGTCTGGCAAACGCGCCGACGTTGCGGTCGAAGCGCCGGGAGAATCTCGGCACGCGAACCCAAGCGGTCGTGCGGCCGCGGCGATAGATCCTTCGGCCTGCAGGCTCTGGTGCAGTCGCGGGTTCCGCGTGGTCGGCCTCAGGATGACGTCGAGGGGAGGGGGCGGAGCGAAATCCCCGGTATGAAAACCGAACCGGCGCCCGCAATCGTCGCGGGCGCCGGTTGGGCGATTATGGCCGTGCCTTCCGGCGGCTCAGGAGCCGCGCTGCCGCCGCGCCGCCTCGCGCCGGTTCTCGACCCGCACGAACGCCAGGCAGGCGAGGTACACCAGGAAGGTGACGAAGAGGAAGACGCCGGCGTGCCAGAAGAGCTTGAACATCGAGGTCGGTCCAGTTCGGGTTGATCCACTCTCGTGGGCGGGGAAGATACAGCGTGTCCGCCGCTCGCGAAACTGCGGATGGCTCTCACGGAGGGCACAGAGGCCACGGAGAACCAGATTCCGTTCTCCGTGGCCTCTGTGTCCTCCGTGAGAGACCTTCAGGACCTCAGGCGAACGCGACGGGATTCATCCCCGCGCCGGAGTCGTCGCCAGAAACATCGCCGCCGAGGTCCGAATCTTCCGCGGCGCCGCGGTCGGCTTCTTCCTGCTCCATCTGCTCGTGCGCGAGCTTCAGGTCCTCCTCCTCCAGCGTGCACAGCGCCTCGCGCGACGGGTTCTCCACCTTGGCGATGCGGTTGGCCTGCTGCGCCAGCGTGCGCTCGAACAGGTTCCGCACCGCGCGCCCGTTGGCGAAGTTGCTGTCGCGCGCGTCGTGCATCTGCTTGAACAGCCGGTCGGCGAGCTTCGACGCGGGCTCGCTGAGCGTGTACTCGCCCTCGCGGCAGAGCTTGTCGAAGATCTGGCGCAGCTCCTCGGCGGTGTAGTCGGGGAAGTCGATGTAGCGGTTGAAGCGCGACTCCAGCCCCGGGTTCGAGGCGACGAACTTCCGCATCGGGGAGGGATAGCCGGCCACGATCACCACCAGCTCCTCGCGGTGGTCCTCCATCAGCTTCACCAGCGTGTCCACCGCCTCGTAGCCGAAATCGGTCTGCCCGCGACCCGTGGTGAGCGCGTACGCCTCGTCGATGAACAGCACGCCCCCCAGCGAGCGCTCCACCACCTCCGTCACTTTCGTGGCCGTCTGCCCCACGTAGCCCGCGACCAGCGCCGCGCGGTCGACCTCCACCAGGTGCCCGCGCGCGAGGACGCTCAGCGCGTGGAAGATCTCCGCCAGGATGCGCGCGACCGTCGTCTTCCCCGTTCCCGGGTTGCCGGCGAACACCATGTGCAGCGAGAGTGGCGGCAGCGGCAGCCTGTGCTCGCGCCGCATCGCCCGCACGCGGATGATGTTGGTGAGCGTCTCCACCTCCTGCTTCACCCGGGCCAGGCCGACGAGCGCGCGCAGCCGGTTCAGCAGCTGGTCGAGCGTGGCCGCGTCGGGCGGCGCCGCCTGGCCGCGCTGGCCGGCCGCCTCGCGCGCCGCGTCGCCCGCGATGCCGCCGGCGGGCTCGGCCCACTGCACGCGCACCTGCTGCTGCTCGGCGAAGGCGCGCAGTGCGTCGAGGTGCCTGGTCAGCATCTCCACCTCGCGCGGGTCGCTCGACCTGTCCGCCGCGATCACGCCCAGCCCCAGCTCGCGCAGGCACCAGAGCACGTCGCTGCTGGCGCGCGTGTTGGTGGCCTGGTCCATCCGTACGATGGCGCGGAAGTAGTCGGGGACGAGGGAGAGGTTGGTGTCGCGCGCGGCCCGGCGCACCACCTGCGCCGTCTCGGCTTTCGTGGGCTCCTGCGGCTGGAACGGGCGCGCCATCTCCATCACGAAGGCGATCTCGTCGTCGGTGGCGCTGCCGTCGGCGCCGATCAGCACGCCCATCAACCCCAGGATGTGCTGCGTCAGGTCCTGGTAGCGGTCGTCGCGCGCGGGCCAGAAGCCGCGGTCGGCGGCGGCGTCCACCGCGTCGAAGATGCGCTCGGCGAGCTTGGCGGGCGTGCGGTCGATCATGCGGGAGATGGCGATGGCGGTTGCGGGGCGACCGGTGGAGCGGGGAAGGTGCGCGACGCGCGGGAGCGGCGCAATGATCGGCGATGCGATTCGGATCGGGAGAGAGAGCCCGGCGCGGCGGCAGGCTCCCCCCCACCCCCGGCCCCCCCCACGAGGGGGAGGGATGGGGAGGGGAGACCTCAGCGCGCAACCAGGATCCATTCACCGCGCTAAGTTCTCCCTCCGCTCCCGCGCAGCGGGGGAGGGGGCCGGGGGGAGGGGGCCAGCCGGCGGCCGCGGACAGGCCGTGTTACGCGTCGAATCTCCGTCTCCGGATCACTTCACCGCCGAGGCGCGGGAGCGGGGATTGCGTGCGTGTCCGGCCGGTCGGGCGATCACCTCAACCGGGCGGACGGGTGATGAAATACCTGGTGCTGGCGTACGGGGCGGAGGAGGACTGGAGGGCGCTGAGCAAGGAGGAGCAGGACGCGCTGCTCGCGCAGGACGAGGTGCTGCGCCGGCGCGGCGCCCTCGTCGCGGCGGTGACGACGGACGTCACCACCGTCCGCGCGTGGGACGGCACGCCCGAGGTCACCCACGGCACCTTCGGCAACCCCAAGGTGCCGCTCGCCGGCTTCGGCGTCATCGAGGCCGCCGACCTCGACGAGGCCATCGCGCTGGTGAAGGACACCCCCTGCGCCCGCGCGAAAGGCGCCGTCGAGATCCGCCCCATCCTGGTGATGAACGAGCCGGGAGATTCGTCGTAGTCACCTCTCCGAGTCGGTTTTAGGAGAGGTCGAAAAGAGCGACGAGGCAGTTTTCGTCGCTCTTTTTCGGGTGAGGGCCCCAACCGCGGCCGCAGCAGACCGGTGTCGGCGCGACGGGAGATTCACCGCACCGGCGGGTCCAGCCGGATGGAGATCCGCCCGTCCACCGCGACGCCGCCCTCGGGGAAGGCGAGCCACGGGTTCACGTCCATCTCCCTGATCTCCGGGTGGTCGCCGACGAGCTGGCTGACGCGCGCGATGGCCTCCTCCACGGCGGCCAGGTCGCTCGCGGGCTCGCCGCGCACGCCCTGCAGCAGCTTGATGCCGCGGATGGCGCGCACCATGTCGCGCGCGTCCACGTCGGCCACCGGCTGCACGCGGAAGACGACGTCGCCCAGCGCTTCCACGTAGATCCCCCCGAGACCGAACATCAGCACCGGGCCGAACTGCGGGTCGCTGGTCATCCCGATGATGGTCTCCTTTCCCCCGCCCACCATCTTCTGCACCAGCACGCCGTCGACCTCCTCCGGCCCGATCTCCGCGCGGCGCGGCGCCTCCTCGGCCACGCGCGTCCATGCCAGCCGGAGCTCGTGCTCGTCCTCCACGCCAACGAACACGCCGCCCACGTCGGATTTGTGGATGATGCGCGGCGACAGGACCTTCAGCACCACGGGGAAGCCGATGTCTCCCGCAGCGGCGAGCGCGTCGTCCACCGTCCGGGCGACGCGGTACGGGGCGGCGGGGATGCCGTACGCCTCCAGCACCGTCATCACCTCCGTCTCCGACAGCTTCTGCCGCCCCTCGTCGCGCGCGCGGGCCACGATGCGCTCCACGCAGGCGCGGTTCACGTCGAAGCGGCGCACCTCGCCCGCGGGGCGCTGCTGCCAGACGGCCTGGCGGTGCATTGCGGCCAGCGCGCGCACGGCCGACTCGGGGAAGCGGTAGCCGGGGATCCCCGCCGCGTTCAGCTCGGCGAGGCCCTGCGGCAGCCCGTCGCGCCCCATCAGCACGGCCAGCACGGGCTTGCCGCTCCCCCGGGCGACGTCGACGATCGCTTCCGCGACGTCTTCCTGCCGCACGCCCAGCGGAGGGACGAAGGTGGCGATCACCGCGTCGACGTTGGGATCTTCGAGCACGGCCTCGACGGCGAGGCGATACGACTGCGCGGTGGCGGAGGCGATCATGTCCACCGGGTTGTTGACCGACGCCTCCTCGGGAAGCTGCGTGGCGAGACGGGCGCGGGTCGCCTCCGTCAGCTCCGTCACCGCCAGCCCGTGCGCCTCGCACGCGTCGGCGATGATGATCCCCGGCCCGCCCGCGTTGGTGACGATGGCGACGCGGTTGCCGCGCGGCATGGGCTGGTGCGAGAACGCCATCGCCAGGTCGAACATCTCCTCCACCGTCTCGGCGCGCAGCACGCCGCACTGGCGCAGCAGCGCGTCGATGGCGCTGTCCGCGCCCGCCAGCGCGCCGGTGTGCGACGACGCCGCGCGCGCGCCGGCGGTCGATCGCCCGCTCTTCACCACGATGATGGGCGTGGTCTTCGTGATCTCGCGCGCCAGCCGGGTGAACTTCCGCGGGTTGCCGAAGTTCTCCAGGTACATGAGGATCACGCGCGTGCGCTCGTCGGCGTGCCAGTACTGGATCAGGTCGTTGCCGGAGACGTCGGCCTTGTTGCCCACGGAGACGAACTGCGAGATGCCGATCCCGTATTCGGCCGCGTAGTCGAGGATGGTGACGCCCATCGCGCCCGACTGGCTGAGGAAGGCGACCGGGCCCGCGGGTGGCATGTTGGGCGCGAACGTCGCGTTCATGGCGACATCGGGCGCGGTGTTCAGCACGCCCATGCAGTTGGGGCCCACCAGCCGCATCCCGTGGCGGCGGACGATCTCGACCAGCGCCGCCTCGCGCTCGCGCCCCGCGCCGCCGATCTCCTTGAAGCCGGCGGAGATGACGACCAGCGCCTTCACCCCCTTGCGCCCGCACGCCTCGGCCACCGCGCACACGTGCTGCTTGGGGACGACGACCACCGCCATCTCCACCTCGTGGGGGATGGCTTCGACGGAGGGGTAGGCGCGGATCGAGTGCACCGACTCGGCGGTCGGATTGACCGGGTAGACGGCGCCCGTGTAGCCGTGGCGCAGGAGGTTGTCGAGGATCTGCCAGCCGATGGTGTTCGGCGTCCGCGACGCGCCGACGACGGCGATGGATTTCGGGCGAAGGAGCGGGTCGAGCATCTAGCCGCCAGTGCGAGAGTGCGAAAGTGCGAGAGTGCGCTAGGTCTCTGGTCGTGACGGCGGAAGCTACGGCGGCGCGGGCGATCGCACCAACGGGCGGACTCCGCACCCGCGGCGGGGAAATCCCGTACGCGCCCGCCGCCTTGGCTCGTCGATGAATTCTCAGAACTGAATGGCTCACGCAGAGTTAGCAGAGTCAGCAGTCAAACTGCAGTCAAACTGCTAACTCTGCTGACTCTGCGTGAGCCAAATCTTTTGACTCAGTCAGGGGAGGGCCTCGAGGCGGCGGATGCGGTTCGTGCCCGCGGCGTCGACCCAGCCGGAGAAGTTGGTGGCGCGGTTGCCGACGTACGGGAACCGGTCGCCCACGCTGGTGACCTCGACGTTGCTGCCGAGCGTCCGCGCCAGCCCCGCGCCGCCGTTGCCGATGCTGACGATCGACGCGGGCGTGTTGATGTCCACCGCCAGGTAGCTGCCGTCGGGCTGGCGGCTGCCGTTGAACAGGTTCGCCTCCAGCACCAGCGAGAAGATCTTCGACGGCGAGTTCACCCGCATGAAACGGTAGGTGGGATCGTTGTTCTGCTCGTCGAGCTCGTTGCGCGACCCCGTCACCACCAGGTTCTGCACGTCGCCCACGTAGATGCAGGTGGAGTTGGCGCCCCGCCCGTTTCCGCAGTCGATGGAGGAGATGCGCAGCCCCTGCTCCATCCTGCGCACCATGATTCCCGTGTGCAGATTCTGGAAGAGGATGCTCTCGATGATGGAGCCCTGCGCCGCGTTGGCGCCCTCGATCCAGATCCCCGTGCTGGCCTCGGTCTGCCTCCCGCGCGCGTCGAACTGGTCGCGCCCCTCGCGGATGGTGCCGTTGCGGATGATGAGCCCCGACGCGTCGCAGCTGGCGGTGCCGTTCGATCCGCACCCCGCGTCGCCCGTGCCGATGCGGATCCCCTCCGCCGCGTGGGCGATGGTGATGTTCTCGATGCGGTTGCGCCACGCCCCGTAGGTGCCGGTGGAGAAGATCCGGATCCCCACGCACCCCGGCGCCAGCACGCAGTCGAAGCTCACGCCGTCGAGGATGGCGTTGTGCGCGTTGCGCAGCTGCCAGAGCGTCATCCCGGCGCGGTTGGGATCGTCGAGCTTGAACTTGGTGCCGGCCCACTGCGGGTCCGCGCTACTCCCCGTCCCGCCGCCCCACACGCCGCGGACGGCCACGTTGCGCGGCTGCGACTGCGGCACGCGCGTCAGGAACGTCGCCGGCCCCAGCAGCACCGTGAACGCGCGCTCGTTGGCCGTGGTCGCGTCCGGCGTGACGCCGGCGAACATGTCGCTGGCGCACGTCACCGTTCCCACCAGGTTGCGGGCGTCCACGGTGCCGCCGTACCGCAGCCCCTGCAGCGCGCGGTTGATCGACGCGCACACGTCCGCCGACGGCGACGACGGCGCGTCGACCACGGCCACCCCCTGCGGCCGCGCCGGCTGGCAGGCGAGCAGCGAAAGCGCCAGGAACCCGAAGATCCGCTTCATCCGTCCATATCCTCCGGTGTCGATCCCACTTGCAGCATTGCCCGCGCGGGGGGGACGCGAAAATCGCGCACCGGGGTGAATTCCCTCCCTTCGCGCCGCGATCGGGTGCGGCGGCTCGTCCTCGTCTCCCCTCGCTCTTGCGCACCCGGAGCGGGACTTGTATCCTTCTATCCGGTTGAACGGATGAATACTCTCGTGCCTCCCCCGATCTTCGAGCGCATGTCGGCGCTGGCCGACAGCACGCGCAGCCGGCTGCTCCTGGTGCTGGAACGCCACGAGCTGACGGTGGGCGAGCTGTGCGCCATCGTGCAGCTCCCGCAGTCCACCGTCAGCCGGCACCTGAAGACGCTGGCCGACGAGGAGTGGATCGCCGGGCGCGCGGAGGGGACGAGCCGGCGCTACCGGATGAGCGCCGACCGGCTGGAGCCGAGCGCGCGCCGGCTGTGGACGCTGGTGCGCGAGCAGGTGGCGGCGCTTCCCGCGGCCGGGCAGGACGCGCAGCGGCTGCAGAGCGTGCTGGCGCAGCGCAGCACGCGCTCGCAGGAGTTCTTTCGCACCGCCGTCGGCCAGTGGGACCGCCTGCGCGAGGAGCTGTTCGGCCGCCGCGCCGATCTCCTCGCGCTGCTCGGCCTGCTCGATCCGTCGTGGACCGTGGGGGATCTCGGCTGCGGCACGGGGCAGGTAAGCGAGTCGCTGGCGCCCTTCGTCCGCCGCGTGGTCTCCGTCGACAGCTCGGCGCAGATGCTGGAGGCGGCGCGTGCGCGGCTGGGCGGCGTGGAGAACGTGGAGGTGCGCGCCGGCGAGCTCGAGGCGCTTCCCGTGGGCGACGGCGAGCTGGACGCGGCGCTCCTGTTCCTCGTGCTCCACTACGTCGCCGAGCCCGCCGCCGCGCTGGCCGAGGCGCGGCGCGTGCTGCGCCCCGGCGGCGTGCTGCTGGTGGTGGACATGGCGCCGCACGACCGCGAGGAATATCGCCAGGCGATGGGCCACGTGTGGCTCGGCTTCGCGCCCGACGAGCTGGAGGGGTGGATGATGGAGGCGGGGTTCGGCGCCTTCCGCCACGTCGCGCTCCCCGCCGACCCCGCCTCAAAGGGTCCGACGCTGTTCGCCGCGCGGGCGACTGCGGAGTAGGGGACAGGGACAGGGGACAGCAGGGTCGGCGCGGCGAGCGGATCTGGTCCGGACAGCGACCATCGGCGCCGCGCGGGCAGCCCTCACCCCGCGCCTTAGAGCGCTCGCCCTCTCCCGATAACGGGAGAGGGTGGTATCGCCGGCGCCAACCTGCTGTGCACACTGAGTTCTCCCCTCCCCTGCGGAGCGGGGGAGGGGCCGGGGGAGGGGGCCAGCCGGCGGCCGCGCAGATCTTTGCCGCCACCGATCCACTGGACCCGGTGTCGCGAAGGCGGACTTCGTGTGGTTGTTGCAGCGAATTCATTCGCCCCTCATCGGCGGGGCGGAGGATCGGGGGAGGGGGAGATGCCCAGGCTGATCGAGGCGCCGTCGGTGATCCAGGCGGCGGGGAACAAGCCGAAGCGGATCGAGGAGTACGCCGGCCGCGTGAACTCCGGCCACTCGTCCGTGAGCGTAGCCCGGATGCGCTCGCCCGAGGGATGGGTGGAGCCGGGACAGCGCCCCGGGTTCGAGGAGATCACCGTCGTCCTCGCCGGGATGCTGCGGGTGGAGCACGAGGGCGGATCGATGGACGTCCGCGCGGGCCAGGCCGTGGTCACCGCCCCCGGCGAGTGGGTGCGCTACAGCACCCCCGAGGCCGGCGGCGCCGAGTACGTGGCCGTCTGCCTCCCCGCCTTCTCGCCCGACACGGTGCACCGGGACGAGTGAGGGCGCCGCGCGGGGGGGGCTCCGCCGCGTCGGTGCGATGCCCCTTTGCGGGCGCCGGCGCGGCGAGGTCCCCCCCACCCCCGGCCCCTCCCCCACGAGGGGGGGAGGGATGGGGAGGGGAGACCTCAGCGTGATGGCTGGCTTCGGCGCTGAGTGCTCCCCCGCCCCTGCGAAGCGGGGGAGGGGGTCGGGGGGAGGCGGCCGCGCCAGAGCTCGCTGTCCGCTGTTGCATGAGGGATGCGCGCCCGGAGGGCCGGGAACCCGGCGCGCGTGACCGATGTTGGGAGTCGCGCGGATGCCGGGCGCGGCGGGGGCCCGGCGCCGTTGGCCACGGTCGTATCGTGGCCTACGGCGCGCGCAGCCCGACCCGGAGCGCAGCGGAGGGGCATGCCCGAACCTGCAGTGCGGAAGTGCGAGAGTGCGAGAGTGCGAGAGTAACCGCGGAGGCCCGACGACGGCCCTGCATGATGTTTCCGTACCGTAACCCGATGACCAGGAGATTGCCGTGAGCGCAGTTGCCGAGCTGACCAGCCCCTTCGCCGCCGCCGCCGAGGCCGGCCGCGAGCCCTTCAAGGTGCGCGACCTGTCGCTGGCCGACTTCGGCCGCAAGGAGATCCGCCTGGCCGAGCAGGAGATGCCCGGCCTGATGGCCCTGCGCGAGGAGTACGGCGCGCAGAAGCCTCTCGCCGGCGCCAGGATCATGGGGAGCCTGCACATGACCGTGCAGACCGCCGTGCTGATCGAGACGCTCGTCGAGCTCGGCGCCGACGTGCGCTGGGTGAGCTGCAACATCTTCAGCACCCAGGACCACGCCGCCTCCGCGGTCGTCGTCGGCAAGCACGGGACGGTCGACGATCCGCAGGGGACACCGGTGTTCGCCTGGAAGGGCGAGACGCTGGAGGAGTACTGGTGGTGCACCGAGCAGGCGCTGATGTGGCCCGACGGGAGCGGCCCCAACCTCCTGCTCGACGACGGCGGCGACGCCACGCTGCTCATCCACAAGGGCGTGGAGTTCGAGAAGGCCGGCCGCGTCCCCGAGTTCGACCCCGAGAACGACCCCGAGGAGTGGGGCGTGATCCTGCAGCTCCTCTCGCGCGAGCTGGTGGCCAACCCCGGCCGGTGGACGAAGGTGGCCGCCGACATCCGCGGCGTGAGCGAGGAGACGACCACCGGCGTGCACCGGCTGTACGAGATGATGAACGCGGGGACGCTGCTCTTCCCGGCCATCAACGTCAACGACAGCGTGACCAAGTCGAAGTTCGACAACTTGTACGGCTGCCGCCACTCGCTGACCGACGGCATCCTGCGCGCGAGCGACGTGATGCTGGCCGGCAAGGTGGCCGTGATCTGCGGCTACGGCGACGTGGGCAAGGGGTGCGCGCAGGCGCTGCGCGGCCAGGGCGCCCGCGTGATCATCACCGAGATCGATCCCATCTGCGCGCTGCAGGCCGCGATGGAAGGCTACCAGGTGACGGTGCTCGAGGACGTGGTGGAGACGGCCGACCTGTTCATCACCGCCACGGGGAACAAGAACATCATCACCGTGGACCACATGGCGCGGATGAAGGACAAGGCCATCGTGGGCAACATCGGCCACTTCGACAACGAGATCGACATGGCCGGGCTGAAGAAGTTCGGCGGGATCGAGCGGATCAACATCAAGCCGCAGTACGACGAGTGGCGCTTCCCCGACGGCCACAGCGTGATGATCCTGGCCGAGGGCCGGCTGCTGAACCTGGGCTGCGCCACCGGGCACCCCAGCTTCGTGATGTCGAACAGCTTCAGCAACCAGGTGATCGCGCAGATCGAGCTGCACCAGAACGCCGACGGCTACGAGCGCAAGGTGTACACGCTCCCCAAGCACCTGGACGAGAAGGTGGCCCGGCTGCACCTGGACAAGCTCGGCGTGAAGCTCACGAAGCTCTCGTCCGACCAGGCGGCGTACATCGGCGTGTCGCCGGAGGGGCCGTACAAGCCGGAGCACTACCGGTACTAGGACCGAAGTGCGGTAGTGCGTGAGTGCGGAAGTGCGTTGAAACGGCGCCGGGCGGAGAGATCCGTCCGGCGCCTAGCTGTTGGCTGGGCGCACATCCTCAACGCGTCCGTGGGCGGGGTGCTACGCGGCGCCCCAGATCGTTTCCAGGCCGTACGCGCACACCGCGCGGACCGTCTCCGGCACGAGAGTGCGGCGTGGAGGAATTCGCGCGGCTCTCCGGATCACGTCGTCGACAACGCGGAACCGTTCCCTCGCCAAGCGTTCGACCGTGGCGGCGGTCCTCGGTTGGAGGGAGGGCCGCACCTGCTCTCTCCAGACCTCCGCGAGCGTGGCGAGATGGCGCGCGAACAACTCGAGGGTGTCGTGGATGTACACCACGTCCTGTGCACGCTTGTCGGCCGTGCGCTCCGTGTGGATCAGCAGCTTCTGCGCAATGAAGCTCACCGGGTTCGACACTCTCACCTCCGCGGGCGCGGACAGCGGAAAGCCGACCTCGCTTCCGATCGTCACACGCAAAGGATGAACCAGCAGGAGGTCCACATAGCGCAGCTTCTGCGCGGTGATCCCCGCTTTCGCTACAGTCGCGTCCGGCCGGCCGGTACGCGTGAAGCCACTTCCCGCCAGCGGCGCCAGGAACTCGGCGTAGAAGCCATGCTTCTCCCGGCCCAGCGCGTATCGGCTGACGGGCGGCGTGTGCTCGCCAAAAAACATCTTGTGGAATCCCGCCGCCTTCAGGGCCGACGCCATATTGCCTTGCGGCGCGTCGTTCAGTGCGAACACGAGATCCGCGTCGAGGGTCACCACGGGTTCGTGGAGCGGGGGATCCGTCAGGGATGAGAACCGGTGGAGCCGGTGCGCCCATCCGCCGGCAACCACGAGTTGTCCCAGCCAAGGGCGAAGCGCTTCGATCAACCGCGCGAATTCAGGCAGGTCATTCATCGTTGCTGATGATCGGCTCGAGGATCTTGCGCCGGATGAGGTCCGCCTGCTCCTGCCCACGAGTGGGGTGAGACGATACGTCCAGCCACACCTGCAGGATGTCGCACACCGGGATGGAGTCGACCCGGACCGCTGCGCGGAACACCGAATCGGGAACGGCGGCCTCGCGGATGATCAGGTCCGCGGCTTCGTTCCGTTCGGCGGGAACGACGTTCTTCCAGCGCGAGATGATTTCAGGGTCCAGCCGCCGCACGTAAACGTGAGGCGGAACTCCGCGCACGAACCCGACGTTCAGCGCATCCGCCGCGGCGAACAGGGCCAGGCACCCTGATTCGTCCAGCACGGTGCGCTTCAACTCCACCTCGGAGTCGCCCCGCAGGAGAAACCGGAATGGCGCCTCGCTGACGGGGCGAGCCGCCGCCGACTGCCAGCGGCGGAAGAGCTCCTCGCGGCGGACGAGGCGCAGGTACGGGCTGGCCTCGTGCAGGTGTCCCTCGCGCTCCAACTGCCGGACCAGGCGAGAGGCGCTCATCACCGAGACGCTCGCGGCCCGTGCCAGGTGCGATGCGCTGGAGTAGCGAGCTCGCGGTGCCGCAAGCATCGCTTCCGGCACCTCGGGCGCCAGGAGCACCTTGAGCATCCACTGGTTCCGGTCCGAGAAGATGTTCACCTGGTCGCCGGCTGCACGCCGCGCCAGGGCCGGCCGCTGCGTCGCCGCGGAGTTCAGTTCTTCGAGCAGCTTCCCGCGGAATCTGCGAAAGCCCGAGAAGTCCACCACGCCCGCCGCCACGTGCGGCGCGTATTCGGCGGAGAATTCGAGCACCTGCTCCGCAACGCGCGACGAAACCCTCGGCGCGGCGACCACGGCCAGTGGCGGCTCCCCACCACCGGCCGCGTGGACCGCCTGGATACAGGCCTGCGACCACAAGGGGATCAGGCGGTCGCTCCGCCCCTCCGGCGCGGATTTGACCTCCACCGTGTACGCCGTTCCGCCACGGCGAACCAGCATATCGCCTCCGCGGAGATTCGCGGGTTCACGGATTACCTGCCATCCAGCGTCCGCGAGCAGTGCGGCGACGACGTCCGCAGCGGCCTGGCCGCGACTCCGTGCGTCGGTGAACGGACCCTTCATGAGCTGGCAGTTGAGATGAGCGACCCTGCTGACAGGATAACATGGCCAAGTTAATTAACATGGCCGTGTTAAGGAAGTGAGGAATGCATTTGGTCTGCATCGACGGCTGCCTGGCCCGTTCCTGACGGGGCGCCTCCCGGTGGGAAGTGCCGCGTCGTCCGTTCCGATTGGCGAAGCCTCAGCGCGTCTCGAAGAGCTCGCGGGGCGGCGGGGCGGGCGTGGCGCGGACGTCGTTCATGGTGACGGCCGTCGCCTCGCTTCGGTGATGGCGTGCTCGGCGCCTTCGATGGCGGTTGCGGGGAGAAGCGGCCTGAGGAGGACGGATCAGGTAATTTATTGGGAACCCAAATACTTAGACAACGGCATCACCGGGTGATGAGCCGCGCCAGCTCCGCCCCCAGCCGCGCGCCGATGGCCGCGTAGCCGGCCTCGGACGGGTGGAAGCCGTCGTCGCAGAACAGGTGGCGCCCCGGCTCCACCCACGCGGGGACGTGCGCGGTCGCGGGGAGGCGCGGAGCCAGCCGCGCGAGCGCGTCGTCCAGCAGCCGCGCGCGGGCGCCGAGGACGGCGCGCAGCGGCTGCGGCAGGGCGGGGAACTCGTGCATCGGCGGCACGGGTCCGAGCACGACGGGAGCGGATCCGACGCGCGCGCGGATCGCCGCGACCAGCCGCGCGACGTCCGCCGCCCAGCGCGACGGGCGGCGGAAGCACAGCGTGTCGTTCACTCCCAGCGCGATCGCCACCGCGTCCGCCGGCTCGTCGGGAAGGTTGGCGGCGAGCGCCATCGCCTGGCGCGCGCTGGCGCCGCTGCGGCCTGCCGCGCGCCATCGCACCGGCCGCCCCGTCGCTCGCGCGAGAGCGGCGGCGATGGCGCCGGTGAGCCCGCGCTCGTGCGTGGCCGCGCCGATCCCCGCGACGGTGGACTCGCCGAGCACCAGCAGCCGCAGCGGCTCGCCCTGTCCCGCGACGATGCCTTCCGCCGGGCCCGCGGCGCTGGGGAGGATCGGCGTGCGGCGGCGCACCCATCGCCCCTGCGCGAACAGCAGCGGCAGGAGCGGGAAGGCGGCCGCGGCGAGCGCGCGCGTCTTCATCTCACCCATCGTCCTCCATCATCCCTCGCGAAGCGCCGCGGGGCGCCTCCGCTGCATCCGGAGGCGCCCCGCGGCGAAATTCGATCGCGACCAAAGTCAGCGCCGGTCGACGGCGAAGTCGGAGACGTGCACGTCCAGGTTGTGGTTGACGCGGAGCCCAACCAGGCCGGCAGTCTTGAGGTACGGCACGTTGGCCGTGAGCCACTCGGCCACCTTCGTGCCGTTGATCAGGTAGCGCACGCCCCACGGGCCGCCCTCGACGGTCAGCGCGTTCGTGGCCTTTCCCTCGGCGTCCTGCTTGTGGATGGCGGCGTTCTCGGTCCAGTCGGTGATGGTGTGCAGGTCGCCGTTGGGCGCGCGGTGGCGCACCATGTACTTCCCGTCGCCGCGGACCAGGAAGTACATGTAGTCCGGCGCGCTCCCCGCCAGGTCGCTCCCGGCGACGATCAGCCCGTACGCCTCGGGGTGCGTGGGCGCCCGCCCCTGCGCGAAGGTGGCGTGCGCGCTGAACTCGCCGGTGACGGCGTTCCGCGGGTCCCACAGGATCACCGCCGGGCCGGTGGTCACGTGGAAGCCGGTGCCCATGGGGATGAAGCGCAGGTCGGCCAGGTTGGCGTCGGCGCGGTCGAGGCGCGCCTGCCAGCCGGCGGGCAGGGTGCCGCCGCCCTGCACGTGGTGATCGGGATCGTGCTGGTGCCCCTGCGCCGCCAGCGGCGATGCCGCGGCGACGAGGGCCAGGGTCAGGATCAGCTTGCGCATCTGTGACTCAACCTCGCGCGAAGGGTGGCGTGCGTGGATAGGCGCACGAAAGTAGGTGGCGCATCGGTCATGCGGAAGTGCGGCGCCCGGCATTGCGCCCTCTCCGGCTCGCCCTCTCCGGCTCGCCTGGGCTCGCCACCTCTCCCGTACCCGGGCCCGTACTGGGAGAGATAGCCGGGGAGGCATCGGTGCGCGGCCGAGACATTTGCGCGGCCACGGTCCGGCATCTCGCACCGGGGCAGATCCGGCGCCGAAGCGAAGTCCGCGAAGGCGGACTGTGTGTTGTTGTAGCCGCGACTTCAGTCGCATTGTCCAGTATCACACCGGGAGCGGAAACAGCAGCGCGTACCCGTTGATCATCAGCACCGTGCCGATGGTGCCGAGCACGATGGAGAGCGTCAGCACCGCGCGCGAGCTGGCGAGGATGGCGACGGAGCCGAGCACGATCGCGAGCTGCAGGAACACCTCGGAGTAGTCGAAGTTGTTGTCGCGCTCCGACGCCTGCTCGCGGATGCGCTCGTAGCTGCGCGCCTGCGCGGACAGCTGCTTCTTCCCCTCGCCCCGCATCGAGTCCGCCGGCGCGGCCGGATCCGGCTCGTCGTCGTAGCGCGCGATCGTCTCGCGGTACTTCGCCAGCTGCTCCTGGGCCGCGCGGCGCGCCTCGGCGGAGATCGTGGGGTCGGCCAGCTCCAGCTGCAGCCGGTCGGCGGCCAGGCGGTACTCGGTCTGGCGGACGTTCTTGGCCTGGTAGAACGCCCAGGTGTCGCTCGCCTTGATGTTGCCGTAGATCATGTCGTCGGTGGCGTTTCCGCCGCCCAGGCTGCCGACGGCCAGCAGCATGGCCATGATGGCGATCAGCAGCGCCGCCGCGTTGCGGAACCGCTCGGCGGCCTTCTCCTCGGCGCGCTCCTCCTGGATCTCCTGGATCAGTTCTGCTGCGTCGGTCGCTTCCATTGGCGGGTCGGGTGGGTCGGGAAGGGGGATTGGATCGAGGCGGCGCGGAAGATCAGGTTCTCTTCGGATATCCGCAAGCAGTTCCCCCTCCCCCAGTCGGTTTTGGGGGAGGGGGTGGCGAGCGCAGCGAGCCGGGGGAGGGGGCCTACGCCGCGAGCGCCTTCAACTCGCCGCCGCTCTTCTGCAGGCTGGTGCCGACGGTGTCGAGCACGCCGGCGGTCTCGTGCAGGATGTCGCCGATCTTGCCCAGCACCTCGTCGGCCTCGTCGAGCGCGTCGGCCAGCGCCTTGAAGTGCACGATCTGCCCGCTGATCTTCGTCGCCACCCCTTCCAGCGGCGTCCCGTCGGTGACGTCGACCTTGGGGATCTTCACGTTGCCGATGGGAAGCCCGAGCGACTGCTCGCCCAGGTGGATCCTCGGAACGCGGATCTGCCGCAGCTCGTCGCCCACGTCGAGGCCGGCGACGGCGTTGGTGTAAGCCTCCTTCTGCCGCTTGAGCAGCGCGCGGACGCGCTCCACCTCGCCGCGCGCGGCCGCGTCGCCGTCCTTCCCCTGCAGCTTGCCGCTGATGGTGAGCATGGCGCCGCCGGCCTCCTCCATCGTGGCGCCGATCTTCGGCAGGCCGTCGAACAGGCCGGTCAGCAGCTTCATGAGACGGTCGGAATTGGCCCAGGCCCAGGAGAGCAGGCCGAGTCCACTGGTGGCCATTGGGTACCTCCGATGATGGGTGATTCGACCCTGGTGCGGAGATGCGGCGCCGTTGGGACGTCGAACGCTCCCGCCGGGGCCGCAACGCGAAGGCGCTCCGGGCAAGGTGCCCCGGAGCGCCGTCCAGATGCAAGGAATTCGATCCCCCACGAAACCGGGTCGCCGAGCCGCGATCCGGTCCGCGCCGTAGAAGTCCGCGAAGGCGGACTGCGTGTCGTCGTAGCCGCGACTTCGGTCGCATCCTCCCCACGATATCTGCAATGACCTGCAATGCGCCTACGGCCGCGGCTGCGTGCGTCCCGGCGGCAGCGTGCGGTCCTGGTTCAGCGCGCCGTAGCGCCGCAGCACCTCGAGCGTGCGGTCGATGGGGAGCGCATCCACCGTCATCCCCCGCCCGCGCACCGTCGTCGCCTTGAACAGCGAGTTGTAGATGGCCTCTTCCGTCGCCTCCGCCACGGCCTGGAAGAGCGGTGACATCGCGTCGTTGGGGAGATCCTGGATCGTCGCGGGCGACGTCCCCGCGCGGCGGCGCACCTGCGGGTTGGTGGAGAAGGCGATGACGTAGTCGCCCGAGCCGTTCGTCATCCCCGACCCCGTGCGCGCCAGGCCGGTGAGCGCGCGGGAGGCGAGGCGATCGAGGTTGCGCGCGTCCAGCGGCGCGTCGGTGGCGACGACGATCATGATGCTGCCGTCGCCGCGGTCGCCCGGCCCCTGCTGCGGCGCGGCGAGCTCGCGCTGGAGCATGAACCGCCCCAGCTCGCGGCCCACGGGCGCGCCGTTGATCGCCAGCACGCCGCCGAAGTTGCTCTGCACCAGCACGCCTACCGTCCACCCGCCCAGGTTCGCGGGAAGGCGGCGCGAGCTGGTGCCGATCCCGCCCTTCCACCCGAACGCGATCGTGCCCGCGCCGGCGCCGACGGAGCCCTCCTCCACCGGCCCGGGCGACGCCGTCTCCAGCGCGCGCACCACGTCCGCCTGCGTGATGGGGCGCGCGCGGATGTCGTTCAGCCCGCCGTCGTTCGTCTCGCCGACCACGGGATTGATGGAGCGAACGTCCCCCATCCCCGGCCGCGCGAGGAGCCAGCCGACCATCGCGTCCGCCGCCTTCCAGACGCAGAGCGTGCAGGTCAGCAGCACCGGCGTCTCCAGCTCGCCCAGCTCGCGCACCTGGGTGACGCCGAGGAGCTTGCCGAAGCCGTTCCCCACGTGGATGGCGGCGGGCACGCGCTCGCGGAACGGGTCGCCCTCGTGCGCCAGGACGGCGGTGACGCCGGTGTGGACCGAATCGCCCTCGTGCCGCGTGACCTGCCCCACGCGCACGCCGGCAACGTCGGTGATGGCGTTCAGCGGCCCCGGCGGCAGGATGCCCACGACCACGCCCGCCTCGCGCGCGCGGGGCCGCGCCTGGGCGTCCGCGGGTGTGGGCCCGGTCAGGAGCGATGCGGTCATCAGCGCGGCGAGCAGGGGGAGCGCGGATCTCACCAGTCTACGCCGTCCTGGATCGGATGAGGTGGGATGGATGGCGCAAGATCGAGGGCCGCGGCGGCTCGCGCAACCGGCTGCGGCCGGAACCGCTGGCGGCGAACGAGGAATGCGTCCGGTAAGGCGTGCAAACCGTCCAGCTTGGCTGCCGGGGCAGTAGCCGGTTTTCTGCGTGCCGCAGTCGAAGGCCCAACGCCGCCAATCATCCACAGGTAGAAAACAGATGGATTTGCTCCTTGACGAATCGAGCGGTAGCATGCGATGTTCTGGCTTCCCAGTCCTGCAAACCCCATCAGGGAGAAGGCATGCGGCTCGATCTCATTCAGCTCAAGGTGGAAAGCTTTTCCGTGTTCCCGGAGGAGGATACGTCGTTTCTGATGGCGGCGAACTCGCAGGCGCCCTGCGGGGCGTCGACCTCGCCCTGCCTGAATTCGGAGAAGACGTGCGGCCCCGAGTGCATCGCCGTCGCCCCGAACCAGTACTGACGCACGGCGAGTGGTGGGATGCGGCGGGCCCGGGAGCATGGACTCCCGGGCCCGCCTTCGCATCTGCGCAGCGCACGCCGACCGCCGTTCCCGGACGCGTCTCCCGGGGGAGACGGGGATGGGAGACGGAGGCGACGGCGGGATCGTGTAGGGTGACGGGGGATGCAGCGTGTCTGGAAACAGACCGCCACCAGCCGGTGTCAACACCGGTGACCATCCCACACGACGAGAGTTCCGGACAGGGACGAGCCATGAAGATCTCCATCACCCTCGCCGCCGTGCTCCTCCTCGCGGCGTGCGGCGGCCCGCAGCAGCCGGAGACCGGGCCGCAGCCGGCGGGCTCGGGCCGCGCCGCCGGCCGCGACTCGCTGCAGCGCGAGCTGTTCGCCGCCTATCGCGGCGCGCAGATGCCGTCCGTGGCCGCGCTGATCGGCGCGCGCGAGCGGCTGAAGCTCACCAGCGCGCAGGTCACCGCCATCGACTCCATCGACGACGCGGTGCGCGTGCGGAACCAGCCGCTCGGCGACTCGCTGCGCGTCATCACCCGCTCGCGCAACGGCGGCCCCATCGACCAGCCGCGCAACGAGCAGGAGCGGGCGGCGTTCCTCTCCGTGCTCCGCCGCATCGGCGAGAACAACCGCCGCGGTCTGGACGCCATCCAGGCGCTGCTGACCCCCGAGCAGCGCGCCGGCGTCTGCACCCTGCAGCAGGAGGAGCGCGGCTTTGGCGGGATGCGGCGCCGCGGCGGGATGGGCGGCCGCGGCGGCGGGGGCGGGCGTGATGGCGGGATGTACGGCGGCGGCCGCGGGATGCCGGGGATGCCGGGCGACAGCATCGGCGCGCGCGGCGGCTCTGGCGGATGGCCGTGGTGCGGCCCCATGCGCGGCCCGCGCGGCAACCGCCCCGCCGCGGACTCGGCCCGCGCCGATACCTCGCGCGTGCGGCCGTAGCCGCGCCGGGAAAACGTTTCGAGCCCGTCCGGATCCGCGTCCATCCGGACGGGCTCGTTCGCTTTCAGAGCGACCGCAACGTCAGTTGATGTTGCAGAGCGCGCTGAACGTCAACGCAGCCTTGTAGAGGGTCGAGAAGGGATCGGTACAGGACACGGAGCACAGATCCGTCGCTTCGGCGGCGCGAATGGTGCCGCGGAGCTCGGCGGACGTGTGCGTCTCGAACGAGCTCACGGCCAGGTCTTCGAGGTTCAGCTTCAGTTTCTTCACGGGATGTCGTCCAGGCTGCAGGGTGGGGATGGTGCCGCCGCCCGGGGCGAGCGGCGGAGGTGCCGCCCGGATCGCGGACGGCCGTTCGGCTGACCGGGATGCTTACTGAGTGTCGGTGGTGAAGACGGTGGTGTCACACGTCGGCGAGCAGGTCGTCCACACGGTCGGCGACGCGGGGCCCACGATTCCGCGCGCGGCGACGACCGGGTTGAGCCCCGCGTCGAACGTCTCCACGGCGAACTCGTCGACGTTCAGCTTGCGCCTGTTCATGGGTCCCTCCGTCGATGCGGGTGAGCGCGGATGCGTCGCCATGACGCGTGTTTCAGGTCTCCAAGGATAGTATTCGATCTCCCCCAAGTCACCAATCTCGTGGCCGGGAGATCGGGAGCGATCGCGACGGACGCAGAATCGCCCCGCCACCTGCGACGGTGGTGGGGCGATGTCGTCCTGCTGCCGATCGTCGGCTATTCGCCGCGGAAGACGGCTTTGCGCTTCTCGTTGAACGCGGCGATGCCCTCGCGGACGTCGGCGGAGCGGAAGAGGCGCATCTGGGCCTCGCGCTCGGTCTCCAGCATCGCCTCCAGGTCGCGGTCGGGAGAGACGGAGAGCGAGTGCTTGGCGGCCGCCAGCGCCAGCGGCGGCTTGGCGGCCAGCTCCAGCGCGAACGCGCGCACCTCGCCCTCGAACGCGTCGGCGGCGAACACGCGCTGGAAGAGGCCGATGCGCAGTGCCTCGTTTGCGTCCACCATCCGCGCGGAGAGGATCAGCTCCGCCGCGCCGCCGGCGCCGACCAGGCGCGGGAGGAACCAGCTGGCGCCCCAGTCCGGGTGCACGCCGATGCGGTTGAAGGTGAAGCCGATGGACGCCTTCTCGCTGGCCAGCCGCACGTCGCACGCGCAGGCCAGCGACGCACCGGCGCCCGCCGCCACGCCGTTGACCGCCGCGACCACCGGCTTGCGGCACGCGGCGATCGCGCGCACGGTGCGCATCCCCGCCTCGACGTAGCCCTCGAACGTGGCCGCGTCGCCGCGCGCGACGAGGTCGCTCATCACCTCCACGTCCGCGCCGGTGCAGAAGCCGCGGCCCGCGCCGGTGATCACCACCACGCGCACGTCCGCCGACTCCGCCGCGCGCTCCACCAGCAGGCGGAGATCGTCGCGCATCGACCCCGCGAACGCGTTCAGCCGGTCCGGCCGGTCGAGGGTGATCCAGGCGACGCCGTCTTCCTCGGCGTAGCGGATGAACTCGGGGGATTCGCTCATCCGCGCCTCGCGGCGGGCGAATGAAGAATTCGCTGCAACAACACCACAAAGTCGCTGCGCGACTGCCGGACTGACCTCGTGCCGTGACCGCTGGATCCAATCGGAGGGAAGGTGGCCTGATGGAATGCAGGAAGCCAATCCCGCAGTCCCGCAGGGACTTGGTGCCCTTGTTGCCGTGAATTCATTCGCCGGGCGCCCGCCGGGCTGGTCGCGCGCATCACCATCACCCCACGCGCTCCACGATCATGCTGATGCCCTGGCCCACGCCGATGCACATCGACGCCAGGCCGTAGCGTACCTCGCGGCGCCGCATCTCGTGCACGAGGGTGGTGAGGATGCGCGCGCCGGACGAGCCGAGCGGATGCCCCACCGCCACCGCGCCGCCGGAGACGTTCACGATCTCCGGGTCGATCCCCAGCTCGCGCACGCAGGCCACCGACTGCGCGGCGAACGCCTCGTTCAGCTCCACCAGCCCCAGGTCACCGACCGACAGCCCCGCGCGCTGGAGCGCCAGCCGCGTGGCCGGCACGGGGCCGATCCCCATCTTGTGCGGCTCCACGCCGGCCACCGCACTGGCCACCACGCGCGCCATCGGCCGCTTTCCCAGCCGCTCCGCCGCCGCGGAGGAGACCACGAGCAGCGCCGCCGCGCCGTCGTTCAGTCCCGACGAGTTGCCGGCGGTGACGGTGCCGCCCTCCTTCCGGAAGCTCGGCTTCAGCGCGGCCAGCGCCTCCAGCGTGGTGTCCGGCCGCGGGTGCTCGTCGGTGTCGACGACCTTCGGCGGCCCCTTGCGCTGCGGGATCTCGACGGGCGCGATCTCGCCGCGGAAGTGGCCCTCGGCGATGGCCCGCGCGGAGCGCTGCTGGCTGGCGAATGCGAACGCGTCCTGGACCTCGCGGGTCACGTGGTACTCCTCCGCCACGATCTCCGCCGTCTCGCCGAGCGGGACCGTCCACTCCTTCGGCATCTTCGGGTTGACGAAGCGCCAGCCCAGGAGCGAGTCCGCCATCTCCGGCACGCCGCGCGCGAAGCCCTCGCCGGGCTTCAGCATCACCCACGGCGCGCGCGACATGCTCTCCACGCCGCCGGCGACGAAGATCTCGCCCTCGCCGGCCCTGATCGCGTGCGCGGCGCTGCGGACGGCTTCGAGCCCCGAGCCGCACAGGCGGTTCACCGTCTGCCCGGGAACGGTGACGGGGAGGCCGGCCAGGAGCGCGGCCATGCGCCCGACGTTTCGGTTGTCCTCGCCGGCCTGGTTGGCGCAGCCAAAGATCACGTCGTCCACCAGCGACGGGTCCACGCCCGTGCGCTCGACGACGGCCTTCACCACGGCGGCGGCCAGGTCGTCGGGGCGCACGGACGACAGCGCGCCCGCGTACCGCCCGATCGGCGTCCGCACGGCATCGATGATCAGCGCGTCGGTCATGTAAGAACCAGAGTCGATCGTGTGAAACCAGCGTCGTTCTGTCTGGCGGGTGTTGGTCCCGGGCGGGTAAACCCGCGGCTGGAACATTGGGAAGCCTGCTGCGCAGGCTGCGGGGCCGACATCCGCGCGAGAGGCGGCCATTCGCGCCACCGCTCGCCCACCGAGCAGTTGAAGCCTCGCGCAGTTTGCGAGGCTTTCCAATGTTCCAGCCGCGCCTTCAGGCGCCCGTCCGGATCTCTGCGTCCCCGCGTCAGGCCAGGTTCACCCACACGCTCTTCACCTGCGTGTAGAGGTCGAGCGCGTACTTGCCCAGCTCGCGGCCGTAGCCGCTCTGCTTGTAGCCGCCGAACGGGCTGCCGGTGTCGAGCGTGTGGTACATGTTGATCCACACCGTCCCCGCGCGGAGCGCGGCGGCCGCGCGGTGCGCCTTTCGCACGTCCTTCGTCCACACCGCCGCGGCCAGGCCGTACTCGCTGCGGTTGCCGATCTCGATCGCCTCGTCGAGGTCCTTGAACGTCGTCACCGCCAGCACGGGGCCGAAGATCTCCTCGCGCGCGATGGTCATCTCCGGCTGCACGCGGTCGAAGATGGTGGGGTTCAGGAAGAAGCCCTTCTTCCCGTCAACCTCCGGCCGGTCGCCGCCGAAGACGAGCTCGGCACCCTCCGACTTCCCCGCCTCGATGTATCCCATCACCCGGTCCAGCTGCTCTTGGCTGACCAGCGGACCCATCCGGCACTTGGGGTCGAGGGGATTCCCGGGCCGCATCGACTCGGCGCGCTTCACCAGCTTCTCCACCAGCTCGTCGCGCACGCTCTCCTCGACGAGGAGGCGCGAGCCCGCGGTGCAGGCCTGGCCGGTGTTGTAGAAGATGGCGCTGGTGGCCCCGCGCACCGCCGCCTCCAGGTCCGCGTCGGCGAGGACGATGTTGGGGCTCTTCCCGCCCAGCTCGAGCGAGACGCGCTTGAGCGTCCCCGCCGCCTCGCGCTGGATGATCTTGCCGACCGCCGTCGAGCCGGTGAAGGCGATCTTGTCCACGTCGGGATGCGCCACCAGCGCCGCGCCCGCCGTCTCGCCGAAGCCGGGGACGACGTTGAGGACGCCGGCGGGGAGCCCCGCCTCGGCGCAGCAGCGCGCCAGCTCCAGCGCGGTCAGCGGCGTCTGCTCGGCGGGCTTGAGCACCACGGTGTTCCCGCACGCCAGCGCGGGGGCCACCTTCCACGCCGCCATCTGCAGCGGATAGTTCCAGGGGATGATCTGCCCGCACACGCCGATGGGCTCGCGGCGCGTGTAGTTGAGGAACGGCCCGGGGACGGGGATCACGTCGCCGTCGATCTTGTCGGCCCACCCCGCGTAGTAGCGGAAGCACTCGATGGAGCCCTCGACGTCGAACATCCGCGCCTCGCGCACGGGCTTGCCGTTGTCGAGCGTCTCCAGCCGCGCCAGCTCGTCGGCGCGCGCCTCCAGCGCGTCGGCGATGGCGTAGAGCAGTTTGCCGCGCTTGCGGGCGTCCATCCCGCTCCACTTCCCCTCGTCGAACGCGGCGCGCGCGGCGCCGACGGCGCGGTCCACGTCTTCCGCGCCGCCCTCGGCCACGTGGGTGAGGACCTCGCCCGTGGCCGGGTTGACGGTGTCGAACGTCTTCCCCGACGCCGCGTCGGTCCACTCGCCGCCGATGAACAGCCTGCCGGGCGCGATCGCCGCCTCAGTCTCCGTCGTAGCCATCGTCCCCTCGGAATCGTCAGAAGTCGTCGGTCAATTGCCCACAGCACTGCCAGAGCACCGGTGCATCCCGCGGCCTCGGGGAACCCTCCCCCCGCGGCTGGGGCCGCGTACCCCTTCCCGATAACGGGAGGGGTAACTTCGATCGCGCGGCGCGGCCTTTTTCGCGCGCCTCGCCGCACGTGCGACGCAATCGTGGCGGCACGTCCCGCTCTCCACGCCACCCCGGTCGCAGCGCTGAGTTCTCCCCTCCCCTGCGCAGCGGGGGAGGGGCCGGGGGAGGGGGCCGCCCGCGGCCGCGCCGACCCATGGCGTCGGCGCGAATCTCCTCACCCCTACCCCTCCCGGTACGGGAGGGGTGGCGAGCCCAAGGCGAGCCGGGGAGGGCGAGCCGGGAAGGGCGTCGGGGAGTGCCCCAAACGCAGAGAACCGGGCGCATGCCTCCGCCCGGCTCCCCGCATCAACCGAACCGCAGCCTACTTGCCGGTGAACTGCGGCGCGCGCTTCTCGACGTACGCCGTCAGTCCCTCCTTGGCGTCGCTGCTGTTGAAGAGCAGCGCCTGCAGCTCGCGCTCCAGGGCCAGGCCCTGCTCCAGCGGCAGCGCGCCGCCGGTCTGGCAGCTGCGCTTGATGTTGCCCACCGCGAAGGTGGCCTTGCCCGGGCGGGTGAAGCTCTTCGCGTACTCGAGCACCTGGTCCAGGAACGCGTCGCGGCTCTCCGCGTCGACGATCTTGTTGACGATGCCCAGCTGCTCGGCGGCCTCGAAGTCGAAGTTGCTTCCCTCGGCCATGATCTGGATGGCCTTGCTGGCGCCCACCAGCCGCGTGAGGCGCTGGGTGCCGCCGGTGCCGGGGAGCACGC
>DASUYB010000039.1 GCA_036377595.1 Longimicrobium sp.
CCGGCGATTAGTTCTCCCCCGCCCCTGCGAAGCGGGGGAGGGGGCCGGGGGGAGGGGGCCCGTCCGCGGCCGCGAAGACACAGGCTCGACGCACGGATCTCTACCAGGGTTTTTCAAACGATGATCGATACATCCACCGAGACACGCACGCTGACGCTGGGCTTTTCGCCCTGCCCCAACGACACCTTCATCTTCCACGCGCTGGTGAGCGGGATTGTGGGCGCCGAGGGGTTGGCGTTCCGCGAGCGGCTGGAGGACGTGGAAACGCTGAACCGGCTCGCTGCCGAGGCGGCGCTGGATGTCACCAAGGTCTCCTACGGCGCCATCCCGCATCTCGTGCGCGACTACGTGCTCCTGCGTAGCGGCGGCGCGCTCGGTCGCGGGTGCGGCCCCCTGGTCGTCGCGCGCGAGCCGCTCGCGGGCGGCGGGCTGGCGGACAAGCGCATCGCCATCCCCGGGCGGAACACCACGGCCAACCTGCTGCTGCGCCTCTTCGCGCCGGACGCGCCCGCGGGGGTGGAGATGGTCTACAGCGACATCATGCCCGCGGTGGAGCGCGGCGAGGTGGACGCGGGGCTGATCATCCACGAGTCGCGCTTCACCTATCCGCGGCACGGGCTGGTGAAGATCGTGGACCTGGGCGAGTGGTGGGAGCGGACGACGGGGCTGCCGATCCCGCTCGGTGGCATCCTCGCGCGCCGCGGACTCGGAGCGGAGGCGATCCGCGCGGTCGACGATGCCATCCGCCGCTCCGTCGAGCACGCCTTCGCCCATCCCGCCGACGGCGCCGCGTACATCCGCGCGCACGCGCAGGAGATGGACGAGGCGGTGCAGCGCCAGCACATCGACCTCTACGTCAACCGCTTCACCGCCGACCTGGGCGGTGAGGGCGAGCGCGCCATCCACGAGCTCTTCGCCCGCGCACGCGCGGCGGGCATCATCGACGAAGACGTCCCGTCGCCCTTCCTCTGATCCGGCATCTCCGCGGCCGCGGGTGGCCCCCTCCCCCCGACCCCCTCCCCCGCTGCGCAGGGGCGGGGGAGAACAAAGCGCCAAATCCAGCGTCCGTGTTGAGTTCTCCCCTCCCCGGCGCAGCGGGGGAGGGGCCGGGGGAGGGGGCCAGCCTGGGCGGGCACGGTCTCCGCCTCAACGAGCAGTCATCGGGGTTGGCCCGCGCGCGGAATCGCTCTTGCGGGTGGGGATGACCGACCCGTCGGCAGCATCGGCGGGTACGTTCACGGAGTCACCGCGGAGCCGTCCGGCTCCCCTGCGGCACCCACCGATGTCTCTCATGCGCAAATCCACCCTTCTCCTGATCGCGCCGCTCGCCTTGTCGGCGATCACGTCGGACCTCGCCGCGCAGCAGCGCAGGGCCGCGCGCGACGTGGAGCCCACGACGGCGCGGCAGCCGCTGCGCGTGCGCTCGCAGGCGCTGTCGCGCGGCGGCTACGCGGTCGTGGTCGACCTGGACGAGAACCGGCTGTACTTCGCCAAGGGGCGGCGGGTGCTGTGGAGCGCGCCCGTCGGCACCGGCACCGGGCTGCGGATGGAGTCGGACCGCGCCGCGTGGGATTTCCACACCCCGAACGGCGCCTTCCACGTCACCCACAAGGCGCGCGAGCCGGACTGGATCGCCCCCGACTGGTACTTCCTGGAGCACGACCTCCCCGTCCCCGGGCCGAACGATCCCAAGCGCCGCTTCACGCGCGGGCTGGGCGCGGCGGCGGTGTACATCGGGCGCGGGCTGGCCATCCACGGCACCGACCGGCCCGAGCTGCTGGGGCGCCGGGTGAGCCACGGCTGCATCCGCCTCTCCAACGCGAACGCGCTGCGGCTGTACCACGACGTGCAGATCGGCACCGAGGTGGTGATCGTCGGCGGCTCGCGCGCGGCGCAGCCCGCGCCGCCGCCGGCCGCGCGCACCAGCTCGCGCCCCGCGGGGACGCCGCCCCCGCGCGATCCCTATGTCGTGGAGCTCGAGGGGCTGGCGACGGACGAGCTGCTGGCGTCGCTCGACGACGAGCTGGTGGCCGACGCCGTCGCCGAGGGCGACGCGAAGTGGCCGACCATCGCCAGCGTCCTCCTCTTGCGCGGGGTGAAGGAGGAGGACGACGAGGCGCTGGCGGGGCTGATGTCGCGCATCGACGGGCTCGGCGAGGGGCGCCTGCGCGAGGAGTTCGCCGTCTACCTAGCCGACGCCTTCTCGCAGGGGCCGCTGCGCACGCTCGACGTCCTCGGCCGCATGGACCGGCAGCGGCGCGACGAGGTGGCGCGCGCCATCGTCGCCGCCTCCGTCGGCCTCTACCCGGGCGATCCGGGCGACACTGCCACGCCGTGGCCCACGAAGCGCGCGCCGCGCGAGGCGCTGGGCGGCCGCTACGCCGAGCGCGCGTGGGAGGCGCTGCTGGCGGCGGAAGACGAGGTGCGCGAGGAGCGGGGACTGGAAACCCGGCGCATCTCCGAGCGCTGACGGCGGGGAGATGGAGACGAGGCGCGGGCCGGGGCGGCGATCCCCGG
>DASUYB010000040.1 GCA_036377595.1 Longimicrobium sp.
GGTTATCCCCCATGCATGGGCAGGTTGCTCACGTGTTACGCACCCGTTCGCCACTGACGTCCGAAGACGCCCGTTCGACTTGCATGTGTTAAGCGCGCCGCCAGCGTTCGTCCTGAGCCAGGATCAAACTCTCCATTAGAGTTCAAACAGCTCCTTGGAACAAACGTTGTTACGCTTGTTCGGAATTCGTGTTGACAGTTCCCCGTTTCTCGGCACGCGGAGGACACGATGCCTCCTGGCCCGGCTCGAAAGCCGGCCTGTGCCACGGGGACGCCCTGTTCAAGCACTCCCCAACACCCTGATTGTCAAACTTCCGCGGACCCTTGATCCGCTTCATGGCGTCCGACCGGTTTCACCCGGCGCGTCGCGTCTGTCCTGCTTTCCTTCGCCCGCCGTTTCAGCGAGCCCTTCAATCTAACCCCGCTCCGCCCGTCCGTCAACCCCTCGGCTTCATCCGTTTTTCGAACTTCTGCCGTGGCGTGCCGTCGGTTAACTCTCTCAAGTTAAACCACTTAGGCGCTTCGGTCAAGAGGCGGTTCCGGATGTTTTCTCCGCTCCGCCAAGACCGACTCCGTTCGGGCGACAGCCTTAAAGGATATCAGCCCTGAACCCCGGCGTCAACCCCGTGCCGGACTCTCCATCGCCCTCGTTTTCGCAGGGGTTCCGAAGATAAACCGATGCGCCCGCCGAGTCAACGGGGGAAGGCTACGTAAATCGATGTGGGGATTTCTTCTTCGTACGGCTGACGTCTTATATGGATCAGCCGATGTTGGGGGCGGCGAAGACGGGGGCGACCACGAGGGCCGCGGCGCCGCGGAGGCGGGTCTGGGGGTCGTGCGGCTCGGGGATGACCGGGGTGGACGCGGCGCCCTGCGTGAGCGTGCGCTCGGCCATGGCCTGCAGCACCTGCGTGCGGATCAGGTCCCACCCCGCGGCGATCTCGCCGCCGACGATGATGCGCGCGGGGTTGAGCGAGTTGACGATGGCCGCCAGCCCCAGCCCCACGTAGCGCCCCGTGGCCTCGAGCGCGGCACGGGCGGCCGCGTCCCCCGCACGCGCGCGGGCCACGACGTCGGCCACGGTGAGGCGCGTCTCGCGGACCTGGGCGTAGCTCTCGCGGGTGGTGAGGTCGCGGCCCAGGTAGCGGGCCACGACGGCGGCGTTGGAGGTGTAGGCCTCCCAGCAGCCGCGCGAGCCGCAGGGGCACGCGGGCCCGTCGAGCGAGAGGGGGATGTGGCCGAACTCGCCGGCGGCGTCGCGGTGGCCGCGGACCACGCGCCCGCCGATGACCAGCCCCGCGCCCACGCCGTCGGAGAAGGTGACGTAGGCGAAGCTGTCGCTCTCGCCGCCGCTGGTGGTGCCCTGCCCCATCCACATCTGCGCCAGCGCGCAGGCCACGGCGTCGCGCTCGATGTGCACGGGAACGCCGACGGCTTCCTCCAGCGCGCCGCGCAGGTCCACGTCGCGCCAGCCCAGCGTCGGCGCGTTCACCAGCTTGCCGGTGGCGCCGTCCACCATCCCCGGCACCACCAGGCCGATCCCCTGGCACGAGCCGTCGGCCGCGTGCGTGCCCAGGAGACGGCGGACGCGGGCGGCGAGGGCGCCGACCAGCTCCTGGGGCGTTCCCGGCGTGGCCAGGAGCTCGGTGGCCAGCGGGCGGCCGCTGAAGTCGGAGAGCATCAGCTGCGTCTCCGACAGCCGCACGTCGACGGCCACGGCCAGCCGGTCGTGCGCCCGCACGTGGAGGAGGGTCGGCTTGCGGCCGCGGGGGGACGCACCTGTGGCCCCTTCCACCAGCAGCCCCTGCTCGATCAGCTCGTTGACCAGCGGCGTAACGATCCCCCGCGCCACCTCCATGCGCCGCGCCAGGTCGGCCCGCGAGATCGGCTGGTACTCGCGCACCAGGTTGAGGACGATCTGGCGGTTGATCTCCTTGGTGGTCGTGCGCGTGGCACGCTGGAAGTTGCGGGGATCGATCTTTCGCACGGACCAGTCAAATCGGGGGATCGCGCCGGGATCGGGCGCCGTTCGGCGGCTGCGGACGGGATTTTGTACGTTCGCCGTCCAAAATCGTTTCGGCGCGCCGGGACCGGAAGATGCTCTTCCATAGGCGCCCGACGCAAGGTCGCAGAACGTCCGTACGACCGTCCGAAGTCGGTGTCACAGCACAAGAAAGGGTTGCGTCGCCGCGTCTGCGGGCTTATTCTGCCCCATCTTTGTCAAGAAAGCTGACAAAATGCCGGCGCCGCGCTTCTCCGACGGATTCGGGGTGCCGCCCGCCGCCCGCCTGGCTCACCCCGAACGGCGCCGCGACCCTTGCTGCAACCCCCGCACCGCGAGATTCCCGACGCCGGCGCCGCCCGACCCACGAGCCCGTGGAGCGCGTCGTCCGACGACGGGCTGCTGCTGGCCGGCGACGTGGGCGGGACGAAGACGGTGCTGGCGCTGGTGCGCGAGGGCGACGGATCCGCGGAAGTGGTGGCGGAGGCCGTCTTCCCCAGCCGCGAATACGCGTCGCTCGAGGCCGTGGTCGCCTCGTTCCGCGCCACGCACCCCGCGCCCGTGGGCCGCGCCGCGTTCAGCGTGGCGGGGCCGGTGATCGCCGGGCACGCGCACATCACCAACCTTCCCTGGCGGCTGGACGAGCCGCAGCTGGCCGACGCCATCGGCGTAGACCGCGCGCTGCTGGTGAACGACCTGCAGGCCACGGCGTGCGCCATCCCCTTCCTGCGCCCCGACCAGCTCACGCAACTGCTGGGGGGAGATGGAGATCCCACCGGCCCCCGCGCGGTGATCGCCGTGGGGACGGGGCTGGGCGAAGCGCTGCTGGTGCACGGGCCCGACGGCTTCACCGCGCTGGCCAGCGAGGGCGGGCACACCGACTTCGCGCCGCGCGGGGCGCTGCAGCGGCGGCTGCTCGCGCATCTCCAGCGCACGTACGTCCACGTGAGCTACGAGCGCGTGTGCTCGGGCGTGGGGATCGCCAATCTGTACCGCTTCCTCGCGGAGCGCGCGGACGAGCCGCCGCCGGTGTGGCTGGCGGCGCGCCTGGCCGTCGGCGGCGACATCACCCCCGCGCTGGTGGAGGCGGGGATGGGCGGCGAGCGCGGCGACGCCACCTGCCGGCGCGCGCTGCGGCTGCTGGCGGCCATCCTGGGCGCGGAAGCCGGGAACGCGGCGCTGCGCGGCCTGGCGACCGGCGGCGTCTACCTGGGCGGCGGCATCCCCCCGCGCATCCTGCCGGTGCTGCGCGGGCGCGCCTTCCGCGAGGGGTTCCTGGAGAAGGGACCGATGTCGCGGCTGATGGCCACCATCCCCGTGCACGTGATCCTGGAGCCGCGGGCGGCGCTGCTGGGCGCGGCAAGGTACGGGATGGCGATGGTCTGAACGGAAAAGTCCTAAGTCCCAAGTCCTAAGTCCCAAGTGCTGAGTTGCTGAGTGCGAGGGTTCGCCGACGGTGTGAGTGTTCTGCTGGCGTGCGGACGCGGCGATAGATCCTTCGGCCTGCGGGCATCGTCCTCGACGAGCCGACGGTGTGACCGGCCTCAGGATGACGTCTTTCGTCGCAAGGACGTCCGTCTTCTCTTGCCTGACGAATCGCAGGATTCAAGACTCAGAAGCCCATCCGGCGCGCGGCCGGATCTTCCCTCCCCCGAACCCACGACGGATCCGTGACGTCCATCCAACTGCACGCCATCGACTACGTCATCCTGGCGCTCTACTTCGTGTTCGTGGTGGGGATCGGGGTGGCGCTCAGGCGGTACATGCGCTCGTCCACGGACTTCTTTCTCTCCGGCCGCTCCATCCCCGCGTGGGTGGCCGGGCTCGCCTTCCTGTCGGCCAACCTGGGCGCGCAGGAGGTGATCGGGATGGCGGCGTCGGGGGCCAAGTACGGGATCGCCACCAGCCACTTCTACTGGGTGGGCGCCATCCCCGCGATGGTGTTCGTGGGCGTGTTCATGATGCCGTTCTACTACGGCTCGCGCGCCCGCTCCGTCCCCGAGTACCTCAAGCTGCGCTTCGACGAGAAGACGCGCGGGCTGAACGCCCTCTCCTTCGCCACCATGACGGTGTTCTCGTCCGGCATCTCCATGTACGCCATGGGGTTGCTGCTGGGGACGCTGCTGGGGTGGGACTTCAGCGTCAGCGTGCTCGTCTCCGCCGTCATCGTCCTCCTCTACATCTTCCTGGGCGGGCTGACGAGCGCCATCTACAACGAGGTGCTGCAGTTCTTCCTGATCGTCGCCGGCTTCGTCCCCCTCGTCTTCCTCGGCCTGCAGGACGTGGGCGGATGGAGCGGGCTGACGTCGCGGCTGGCGGTGACGGCGCAGCAGGCCGGGTTCGCGCCAGGCGCGTACACCGAGAGCTGGCAGCACATGGGAAGCGCCTCGGCCAACCCCATGGGCGTGGAGTGGTTCGGGCTGGTGATGGGGCTCGGCTTCGTCCTCTCCTTCGGCTACTGGACGACCGACTTCCTCGTGGTCCAGCGCGCGATGGCGGCGGACTCGATGTCGGCCGCGCGGCGGACGCCGCTGATCGCCGCGTTCCCCAAGATGCTCTTCCCCGCGCTGGTGATCCTGCCGGGGATGATCGCCATCGCGCTGACCACGCAGGCGGGGACGAGCGGCTTCGCGCTGCCGGCCAAGCCCGACGGCTCGCTCAACTACGACCTCTCCATCCCCCTGATGCTGGGGCACTACTTCCCGCCGGGGATGCTGGGGCTGGGGCTGACCGCGCTGATGGCGTCGTTCATGAGCGGGATGGCGGGGAACGTGACCGCATTCAACACGGTGTGGACGTACGACATCTACCAGGCGTACATCAAGAAGGGCGCGAGCGACGCGCACTACCTGTGGATGGGGCGGATGGCGACGGTGTTCGGCATCGCCCTGTCGGTGGCCACGGCGTACGCGACGACGCACTTCAACAACATCATGGACATGCTGCAGCTGGTGTTCGCGTTCGTGAACGCCCCGCTGTTCGCCACTTTCCTGCTGGGGATGTTCTGGCGGCGCACCACGGGCCACGGCGCGTTCACCGGGCTGCTGTCGGGGACGCTGGCCGCGGCGGTGCACCACGGGCTGACGCTCCCCGCGGGCTCGCATGCGGGGATCAAGGGGGGATGGCTGGGGACGGTGGTGAACACCTATCCCAGCGAGATGGCGCAGAACTTCTGGACGGCCATCTGGGCGTGGAGCACCTGCTTCGTGGTGACGATCCTGGTGAGCCTGGTGACGAAGCCGCGGCCCGACGAGGAGCTGCGCGGCCTGGTGTACTCGCTGACCGACAAGCCGAAGGACGAAGGCGAGCCGTGGTACCGCCGCCCCGCACCGCTGGCGATCCTGGTGCTGGCGATGACGCTGGTGCTGAACCTGATCTTCTTCTGAACCGACAGTCCTAAGTCCCAAGTCCTGAGTCCCAAGTGGCTCATTTACTCAGGACTCAGGACTCAGGACTTCATCCCCGACGCGAACGCGACCATGAACCTCGACATCCGGCTGCCGATCGGCGGGCTGTTCGCCCTGCTGGGGCTGATCCTGACGGGCTACGGCCTGCTCTCCGACAAGGCCGTGTACCAGCGCTCGCTGGGCCACGACATCAACCTCTCGTGGGGACTGGTCGTGCTGGCGTTCGGCGTGCTCTTCCTCTTCCTCGGCCGCAAGGGCACCAGCGGCGTGAAGCCCGCGGAGGCGGAGCCCGCCGGCCGCGCGACCGAGGCGCGGGAGCACGCGGAAGGCCTCGAGCACGAGGACAGGCGCCCGCGCGGCCACTGACAGCACGGTTGCGTTTTCGGGAAAATTGTCATTCCGAAGGCGCCGCCGCTCACAACCCGCGTCCACACGAAACCTAGGCGGCGCCTGAGGAATCTATGGCCTGCGCCCGCGCCGACCGCCGACGCTCGCGCGGATGCAGGCCACAGATTCCTCAGGCGCACGAGTTTGGCTCGGGAAGACAGGACGGCGCAGCGCCTTCGGAATGACAGATCTCCTGGCTTTCACTTCGAATCCAGCATGACTCGACATCTCCGCGCGCTCGGTATCGTCACCGCTGTGCTCACGATCTCGGGTAACGAGCTCGTCACCCAGACGGCGCTATATCGCTCGGATGCGTTCGTGGTGACGGACACGTCGGTGCGGCAGGGGCGGTTCGAGGCGGTGGCGCTCTCGCGCGACACCCTCGTCTCCACCTATCCGCGCTCGGGGCGGGAGATGCAGTTCCGCTTCTCCATCGACGGGCAGGACAACGAGTTCGTCCCCGGCACGCAGCACACCGTCTACATCCGCCCCACCAGCGGCCGCATCGTCTCGTCCGTCTACGTCTTCGGCGAGGAGTCGCCGCCGAGCGACCCCACGCCCGAGGCGTTCGCGACCAGCGAGGAGGGCGTGGCACAGGTGACGATCCGGCTCGACATGCGCGCCGTCCTCCGATCGTTCGCGCGCACCGGCTTGTACGATCCGCCGCAGGGGCCGCCGGTGCCCGCGCGCGACTTCCACGTGTACGTGCTGGGGATGCCGGAGCCGTTGAACTGGGACGTGGCGACGCTCCGCCCCGGCTCGCCCGCGGAGCTGGCGGACCCGGACGGCGACAGCATCTACGCGGTGACGATTCCCATCGAGGCGCAGTACACGCGGCCTCGTGACGCCGCCGGCCGCGCGATCTGGGCGCGGCGTGCGGACGTCTCCGCGTTTCCGCAGCTGCGCTCGCCGCAACGGCTGGTCGACGCGCTGTACCGGATGTCGCTCGAGGAGCTGACGCAGCTGGTGCGCGGCGACGGCGCGCTCTCCGCCGGCGCCAAGTGGCCGGGGGTGTGGACGCGCGACGTGTCCTACTCGTCCGTGCTCGCCCTCGCGCTCGCCGCGCCCGACGCGGTGAAGCGCAGCCTGCTGGCGAAGGTGGACTCGGCCGGGCGCATCATCCAGGACACGGGGACGGGCGGTTCGTGGCCGATCTCCACCGACCGGATGACGTGGGCGCTGGCGGCATGGGAGCTTTACGCCGTCACTGGCGACCGCGGCTGGCTGCGGCAGGCGTACGCCATCATCCGCCGCTCGGCCGAGGCGGACCGCCACGCCATCTTCGACCGCGAGACGGGGCTGGCGATGGGCGAGACGTCGTTCATGGACTGGCGGGAGCAAAGCTATCCGCGCTGGATGCAGCCGGCCGACATCGCCACGTCCGCCGCGGTGGGGACGAACGCGGTACACTACGCCACCTACCGCATCCTGGCGGACATGGCGCGCGCGCTCGGCGAGCCGTCGCAGCCGTGGACGCGGACGGCGGATTCGCTCCGTGTCGCCATCAACACGCACCTGTGGCAGCCGGAGCTGGGGTGGTACGCCGAGTACCGCTACGGGCGCGCCTTCCCCGCCCTCTCCCCGCGCTCCGACGCGCTCGGCGAGGCGCTGGCGATCATCTACGGCGTGGCGGATCCGGCGCGCGCGGCGCGGGTGGCGTCGCGCAGCCCCGTGGTCCCCTTCGGAGCGCCGACGTTCTGGCCGTACATCCCCGACATGACGAAGTACCACAACGCCGCGCTGTGGCCCTTCGTCAACACCTTCTGGACCTGGGCGGCGGCGGACGCGGGGAACACGGCGGCGGTGGAGCACGGGCTGGCGTCGATCTACCGCCCCGCGGCGCTCTTCCTGACCAACAAGGAGAACATGGTGGCCGCCACCGGCCACTTCGACGGCACGGTGCTGAACTCCGACCGGCAGCTGTGGAGCGTGGCGGGGATGCTGGCGACGCAGTATCGCGTGCTGTTCGGGATGCGCTTCCGCCCCGACCGGCTGGTGTTCGCGCCGATGGTGCCACCCGCGTACGGCGGCGAGCGCACGCTCAGCAACCTGCGCTACCGTGGCGCGAACCTCACGGTGACGGTGCGCGGCTCCGGCAACGGCGTCGCCTCCGCGCGGCTCGACGGGCGCCCGCTCGCGCGCGCGGAGATCCCCGCCACGCTCACCGGCGCGCACACGCTGGAGATCCAGATGAACGGCCAGTGGCCGCGCGGGACGATCCACCTGGTACAGAACCGGTGGGCGCCGGAGACGCCGAAGGCCGTCTCGTTCGACCTGGACATGATGAGCTGGACGCGGGTGCCCGGCGCCGCGCGGTACACGGTCTACCGTAACGGGCGCCCGCTGACGAGCACGCGCGACACGGCCATCGCGATCGACCCCGTCGCCGGACTCGCGGAATACCAGGTGCTCGCGGTGGACTCGGCGGGCACCGAGTCGTTCCTCAGCGAGCCGGCGCGCAACGAACGCGACAGCGGCGTCACCATCGCCGCGCCGGTGGGGGCGCCGATGGAGCGTCGGCACCAGGGGTTCAACGGCGCCGGCTACGTGCGCCTGACGCGGACGAGCAACACCAGCGTGCGGCTGACGGTGAACGTCCCCTGCGCTGGCACTTACGACGCGGAGGCGCGCTACGCCAACGGCAACGGGCCGATCAACACCGACGCGAAGGCCGCCGTCCGCACGCTCCTGGTCGACGGCCGTGCCGCGGGCGTGCTGGTGATGCCGCAGCGGGGCGTAAATGCCTGGACCGACTGGGGATACAGCACGGCGGTCCGGCTTCGGCTCACGCGCGGGACGCACACGCTCGCCGTCGCCTACTCGCCGCTGGACGAGAACATGGACCGGCGGGAGAACACCGCGCTCCTCGACCTCATCCGGCTGACGCGGATCGGCTCGTGCAGGTAGCGACGGACCATTCAGCAGATCTGTATGACTCTCGATCCAGACCAAACCGCCATCCCAGAGGCACGAAGCTCACGAGTGACGACTGTCGCTCGTGAGCTTCGTGCCTTCAGAGAAATTCCGTGACCTACAGCGAGTTGACGTACGCCAGGACCGCGGACTGCTGCGCGGTGGTGAGGTTGAAGAAGCTGGTCCGTGCACCCGAGCCTTCGCCACCGTGGAACTGGATGGCTTCGGTGACGCTGGTGGCGCGGCCGTCGTGCATGAAGAACTCCATGAAGCGCGCGCCCATCAGCGGCTCGGTGCGGAACTCCGCGTTCGCCGCCTGGCCGAGGCAGATGTCGGCGTCCTCGGGGCCCATGTCGTGCAGCAGCAGGTCGGTGAACGCATTGACGTCCTTGCCGCTCAGTGCCAGGGAACGGCTCATCCAGCCGGTGGTGAGCGTCGGCCTGTGACAGCCCGCGCACCCGATGGACGCGAACAGGTTCTTGCCCGTGGTCGCCTCGGCGGTGAGCGGGAGCTGAGGGGGTGGTGCCAGGAAGCGCACGAACGCGTTCAGGTCATCCAGGTCCGAGCTGCTGATCTCGGGCTCCGGCGTGGGATCGACTCCCGCCGGGATCGCGGCGCCGCCGATGCTGTTCTCCGTCATGTTCAGCGCGTTCGTGATCCCCATCTCGTTCAGCAGCGCCCCCGCGTTGAACACGGTCAGGCTCGGCTCGTTGCCCTTGCGCCCGAACCGGCCGACCTCGCTGCCGAACAGCTGCGCCCGACCCGAGATCCCATCCCCGTTGCTGTCGTTGGGATCGTACGTGGCATAGCTGATGATTACCTGGGCCGGAACCTCGGCCAGCAATCCGAATCCGAACAGGTCGGGAATGCTCCGTGTTCCCCGCTGGTGCTGCGCCGTGGGGAACGGCTCCTCGGTGAGGCCGGTGGCCGCGAAGAGCGCGGGTGTCACCGAGTCCTGGTGCACGAAGCCGCCGCTCGCGGCAAGCAGGTCGCACGTCCCGTCGGAGCGCAGGTTGGTGAAGTGGGTCTCGACCTCGTCGCCGGTGCCGCCCACCGGGCCCTCTTCCTCGCCGTGGCACTCGGCGCAGGAGCTGGCGTTGAAGGTGGGACCGAGTCCGGTGGACTGCGTGAACCCGCGCTGGAACACCAGCTTGCCGCGGTTGAACGCCGCCAGCTCGCTCGACGAGAGCCCCGGAAGCGGATCGCCGAGCTGCGGCCCGGAGCCGCTCGCGCGGGGCGCTCCGGGCGCGGTCGGCGTCGCTTCGTCACCGCGACGGTCGTCGGCGCACGCCACAAGCGAAAGGGCGCATAGGGGTGCAATCAGGAGGGGGACAGCACGACGCATTCGGCCTCCGCGGGGAAGGAGAGGAGGGAGGACTTCTTAACAAACATTTAACGCCGCACTATCCAAGCCATCCGACGTGGATGATCATGCCCTTCCCCGCGCGGCTTTCAGAGCGATAAAGCCCTAAACTGTGACGCCTGCATTCTTTGGAAACAAACAGTGACCACTGTGATTGAGACAAATTGTGATGTGAAAAAGATGGGCGGCCATACTCCGTGCGGGGAGCTGGGTCGCCCATGGATGGGGACGTCCACTGCGTTTTCAACGCGCCGAGGTGTGAATCAGTGACTCGTTCGCGGCGCCTGGGCAATGACACGCTGCTCGGCGGAGGAGCGCTGCGCGGCCTCGATGATCTCCAGCACGGCGATGGAATCGGCGGGGTCGACCGGCGGCGGCGCGCCGTCGCGCAGCGATGCGAGAATGCCGGCGTAGTAGGCGGGCCACGCGCCGGGCTCCGTCTCCACCTTCTCCCACTCCGAGCCGGCGCCGAGGCGGCCCCAGCGCTTGGGCGGCTCGCGGCCCCACTCCGGATCGTCGGGGAGGAGGCCGGCGCGGAGGGCCGCCTCCTGGATGTCGAGCTCGTTCTTCACGTACGCCGCGCGGCCGCCCAGCACGCGCAGCCGCATTGAATCGTCCGCGGCGACGGCGCTCATCCACAGGTGCGAGCGCACGCCGGACGCGTGCGTCAGCGCCACGAACGCGTCGTCGTCCACCTGCACGCCCGGGCGGCGGCGGTCCAGCTCGGCGTACACCTGCCGCGCGGGGCCGAAGAGCGCCAGCGCCTGGTCGATCAGGTGGCTCCCCAGGTCGTACAGCAGCCCGCCCGCCTCCTCCGGATCGCCCCGCTCGCGCCACCCCTGCTTCGGCATTGGCCGCCAGCGCTCGAAGCGCGACTCGAAGCGGTGCACGTCGCCCAGCGCGCCTTCGGCCAGGAGGCGGCGGACGGTCAGGAAGTCGCCGTCCCACCTGCGGTTCTGGAAGACGGAGAGGAGGAGCCCGCGCGCCCGCGCCTCGTCCACCAGCGCGCGCGCCTCCGTGGACGAGGCGGCGAGCGGCTTGTCCACCACCACCGCCAGCCCGGCCTCCAGCGCCGCGCGTGCCAGCGGCACGTGTGTGCGGTTGGGCGACGCGACGACCGCGAGGTCCAGCTCGTCCGCGCGCGCCCACAGCTCGTCCGCGGAGGCGACGATCTCCACGCCCGGGTGCTCTGCGCGGGCCTGCCGGGCGCGCTCGGGGTTCGAGGTGACGACGATCGCCAGCCGCAGCCCCGGTGTCGCGGCGACCAGTGGCGCGTGGAAGACGGCGCCGGCCAGTCCGTAGCCGATCAGCCCGACGCGGAAATCACCCTCGCGATCCACTCGTCCGTTCAACCGTCTCGATCCGTCGTGCATGGGAGCGGCGGAAATCCTGCCGATGACGTCAGCACGGACTGCGCCGCTCCAGCGCCTGCGGGCGGAAGGCTCGGCTACGGCCGCGGCTTGGCCTTGATGTCGGTCAGCTCCACGAATCCACGCCCGCGCACGGCCTCGTCGCCCTCCGCCGCTTCCTGCGCGGCGGTCAGCCGGAAGGTGTCGAGCATGCGCTCGCCGGCCGCCGAGCTCGCCGCCGGGCCGCCGTGGGTGCCGACGTACATCACCATCCACATCTCGGGGCCGCCCTCGCGCGCCACGGAAAGCTCCGCCACGCCGTAGCCGGGCCCGTCGCACCCGCACGTCTCCCCCTGCTCGATGCGGATGGGGATGCGCAGCCCCACCCGGTCGCCGCGCTCGAACTCCCGCGGCTCGCCCTGCGGGGTCACCTCACCGGCGGCCTGGAGCATGCCGACGCGCGCCAGCTGCAGCATGGCGCGGCGGGTCGCGAACGTCGTGTCGTCGGTCATCGTGAAGCGGACGTGAAGCACGACCACTCCCTCGCCCTGCTCGTCCGCGACGAACGCGAACGTCTGCATCCGGCCTCCATTCCTCGTCTCGGACTGCGGAGGTGCGGCCTCGAACCGTGTGGGCAGTGCGATCTCGTAGCCGTCGCCATGGCGGACCGGCGCCGCGCGCTGTGCGGAGAGCGGAGCCGCGGCGGCGACGAGCAGGAACGCGAGGGAAGCAGATACGCGCATGGTGGGATTCTCGCTGTCGTGAGGAAGGTATGCGGTGCGCCGGGATGGATTCGGCGCGGGAGATCGGGGAGAGTTTGCGACGGAGTGCTCGGCAGTTTCCTGGTTCACCTCGTGGGCTGGTGGGTGCTCACGGAATGGCGCGACCCCATCGTCCGCTCGCCGTCACGACCTTAAGCATGGTGTGGACCGGAAATCCGGGAATCACACTTTCGAAGTCTTCAAATCATTGCTATTGAGAGATTTACGAACACCATTGGAGATGCGGTTCCATGCGGTCCGCAGCACTTGGCCTGAGGCGAAGTCGTCCCACCTGTTCCCCGGCGGTCCCAGCGGATCGAGCCGTGTTGGCGGCTGCCTCGGCGCACCGCGCCAAACGCAAACGAAGCTAACAATCGTGTAACGGTGCAGGTCGGGAGGCTGTGAGATGGAATCAACTCCCAGCACTTCCGAAGTGCGCTGCTACATGGCCGCGCAGCAGCAGATCGATATTGTTCTAAGAATAAACTTTGCAGCATCTTGCGCTGTGCTGATCCGACGCTGCCGCGGCTGCTGCGACTCGAGTGCGCTACGCAGATCCCAGTGACGGTAGGCAGGGCGAATTCGTCGAATCGGGAAGCCGGGTACTTGTGCGAACGGGTTTCGCGGCCGAATATTGTTAGCACGGCTTCCAATAAAAGGGACGAGGCTCCCGCCCGGCTGGTGCCGGCCGCGGGAGAGGCGATCTGGAGGGAGAGTCGATGGCTGGAGAACCACGGATTCGGACCGGCGAGGCATGGCGGAGCAACGCCGTGCCCTTCTACGGATTCTGGGCGGATGCGCCCGCGTTCGACACCGCGTCACACGAGCATCCCATGGAACGCACCGCCGTTGCGCCGCAGGAGCTGGTGGGAGCCATGTTCACCACGCCCAAGGACCTCCGCCACCTGGCCGAGCAGCAGTTCGGCGAGGACTTCGTCCCCACGCGCGTGCTGGCCGAGAGCGCGCACTTCGGCGTGTTCTCGCTGGACGCGGGCGGGATGGGACAGGTGGTCGTCCATGCCGAGCGCGAGCGGCACTGGTACCCGTTCCGCGTCACCCGCGTGGAGTCGTCGGGCGGCGACGGGCGCTCTCCCGGCGCCTGATCCGCTTCCGCACGACCTCGCCCCGGCGCCGCGCACCGAAGCGGCGCCGGGGCGGGTTCCTTCATCCCCCTGACAACGCAGTTTCCCGATGGACCGACCGATCCGGCGCATCGCCATCAACACCGGCGGCGGCGACGCGCCCGGGCTGAACGCCGTGATCCGCGCCGCCACCCTGACCGCGCTGGAGAACGGGTGGGAGGTGCTGGGCATCCGGCGCGGCTACATGGGGCTGCTGCACGACGAGGTCGACGGCGAGCCCGGGATCGTGCACCTCTGCGCCGACCGGGTGCGCGGGATCACCCACCTTGGCGGCACCATCCTGGGCACCACCGCGCGCGGCAACCTCTTCGGCCTCGAGGTGCGCGAGTCCGACGGCACCTGGGGCGACCGCGACCCGTCGGACGAGATCATGGCCCGCTTCGCGGCGCTGGGGATCGACGCGCTGATCGCCATCGGCGGCGACGGCTCGCTCAAGATCGCCCACCGCCTCTTCCTCCGCGGGCTGCGCGTGGTGGGCGTGCCGAAGACGATCGACAACGACCTGGGCGCCACCGACATGACCTTCGGCTTCCAGACCGCGGTCGACGTGGCCACCGACGCCATCGGACGCCTCCATTCGACCGCCGAGGCGCACCAGCGGGTGATGGTGGTGCAGGTGATGGGGCGCCACACGGGGTGGATCGCGCTGGAGAGCGGACTGGCCGGCGGCGCGGACGTGATCCTCATCCCCGAGATCCCCTTCTCGGTCGAGCGGATCGCGGCCAAGATCGCCGAGCGCGAGCGGGCGCGGCGGCGCTTCAGCATCATCGTCGTGGCGGAGGGCGCGCGCGCGAACGGCGGAGCGCCCAGCTACGTCGACGGATCGAGCGGACGATACGGGGGGATCGCGGACCGGCTCGCGGAGGAGTTGCAGGAGCTCACGGAGAAGGAGACGCGGCCGCTGGTCCTCGGCCACATCCAGCGCGGGGGAACGCCGGTGCCGTACGACCGGAACCTGGCGCTGCGCTTCGGCGCGGCGGCGGTGCACGCGGTGGAGCGCGGCAACTTCGGGTGCATGGTGGGGCTGCAGGGGAAGTCGGTGCGCAGCGTCCCCCTCGGCGAGGCCATCACCGACATCAAGCGCGTCCCCGCCGACGGCGAGGTGGTGCGGACGGCACGGCGGCTCGGCGTGTCGTTCGGGGACTGATCCCTCGCGTTCCTCCGGCCCCCAAGCCGCCCTCTGCTATCTCAACTGCGTCATCAGGGGGATCGGAGCGCGGTCGAATTCCCGCCTGCCGAGGAGGCTTCACCGCGTCCGCCGCCTGATACTTTAGCGATTGCTTAAGTATCGACAGTGAAATTCAGGGGATATGCTCCCTCGCGCGGTCCTTCGACTCCCGGGCCCTCTTCTGCTATCTCAACTGCGTCATCAGGAGGATCGGAGCGCGGACGAGTCCCCGCCTGTCGAGAAGATTCACCGCGTCCACCGCCTGACAGTTTAGCGATTGCTTAAGTATCGACGGCGAAATTCAAGGCCAACGACTTAGCACTCGCACCGCCTGGGCTCCCCACATCACCTGCGTCGGCGCGCCCGCGCGGCCGCTACATTCGTTGCAGAACGTAGCGCGCGTCCGTATTGATATTGCGACAAATAGCTGCGGCACCTTCAACGGAGCGGAACGATGACAGTCACAATAGGAATTATGCTCGCGAAAGCGAAGCTCGCTGCAGAGACTTTCCAACTGATTAAGTCTTTCGTTGTGGATGAAATGACCGGTGTACTTGTGGAGATGGGAGACGTGCAGCTACGTGCTGCAATCACTGCTTCAAACGATGCGAGGCTCAGTGAGAAGCCTGAACGCGAGGTCGCAATCGTAATCGGCCACCTACAGAGTGCGAGGGAGGCGTTCCGTAGAACTGCGGAAGTGGAATCGCAGAGGTTCTTCAGCAACTGCAACTTTTCTGAACTGAAACAGAAGCAGATTGCATGTTTGCTTCTGATCACGATGTGCTATGCATATTTGAGGTCTCGAAACCTTCTTGAGCACTATGCCGCAGCGCTTCAGGAAGCGTACGTTGAGCTCTGCCAAGCTAGATACTCGGTCGGTCCAGATAGACTTAGCTACGAGGAAGTGAAGGAGATGGATGAAGGGGAGGAAGCCCTGATCGCGCTTTTTCACTCTCTGAGTCTGCCAGGTTGGGAGCCGAACAGGTGGCTAGCGAGGCTTGAGGCAGCTAGACGGGATGCCGAGCTCCATGAAGACGAGCCTTGGGACTGGCGAACTTCATACTATTGAGGGTTTCTCCCCGCTCGCGCGCGCGGACATGGACATAACCTCGCGCTGTCGGTCCGGAAAACGTCCCCGCTCCCCCCACCTGCGAAAATCGAAGCCAACGAGCATGCTCGTTCGTATGTCCCGCCGCTTGGCAGCACCAATCCAAACCGAAGCAGGCTCGAGATAGAGTGAGTCCTCAGCCTCGCACCTGCGCGGAACCCGAATCACATCGAAGCGGAGCCGGCGATGGGCACCAGACCCTCGCCGGCTCCGCTGCCCCTGATCGAAATCTTTTCAGGCAACCTTCGGCGCCGCGAACCTGCGGGCCACGAGCAGCGCCGTCGCGCCGCGCAGCCGCGGCGCGTCGCCGGCGGGGGCGATGACGATGGGCGTCGACGCGGCCGCGCGGGTGATGGTGCGCTCGCGCACGCCGTCGGCCACCAGCGGCCCGATCACGTCCCACGCGGCGGTGATCTCGCCGCTCAGCACGACACGCGCCGGGCTCAGCGCGGTGATGATCCCCGCCAGCCCGATCCCGAGGTAGCGGCCGGTCTCGCGCAGGGCGGCCTCGGCGCGCACGTCGCCGGCGCGCATGCGGGCCACCAGGTCCTCGATGCCGAAGCCGTGGCCGCGCAGCGCCTCGCGGCTCGACGGCACCGAGGCGTCCAGGTCGAAGTAGCGCGCCAGCGTGGCCACGTTGCTGGTGTACGCTTCGAGGCACCCGCGCAGCCCGCACATGCAGCGCGGCCCGTCCAGGCTCAGCGGCAGGTGCCCGAACTCGCCGGCGGTGTCGCCGTGGCCGCGGAACACCTCGCCGTGGTCGACGACGCACACCCCCACGCCGTCCGACACCGTCACGTACACGAAGTTGTCCACCCCGTCGCGCGCGAAGGGCGGCAGCCACATCTCGGCCAGCGCGCAGGCGATGGGCGCGTTCTCGATCAGCACGCGCAGCCCGGTGGCCTGGGCCAGCATCTCGCGCAGCGGCACGTCGCGCCACCCCAGCTGCGGCGAGTTGAGGATCTGCCCGGTGCGGCGGTGGATCATCCCCGGCACCACCACCCCCATCCCCTCGCACTTCTCGCGGCCGTGCACGCGCAGCAGCCGCGCCACGTGGTCCGCCACGTCGGCCACGAGCGCCGCCGGGTCGAAGTGGGTCTCCAGCGTCTCCAGCGCCTGCTGGCGGCCGTCGAGGTCGGTCAGCGCCAGGTGCGTGCGGCTGAAGCGCACGTCCACCGCGATGCAGTAGCGGTCGCGCGTACGCACGTGCAGCAGCCGCGGCTTGCGCCCGCGCGGCACGTTCGCGACGGCTCCCTCGGCGATCACCTCGTCGGCGATGAGCTCGTCGACGAGCTGCGTGATCATCCCCCGCCCCACCTCCATCTGCCGCGCCAGGTCCGCGCGCGAGATCGGCTGGTGCTCGCGCACCAGGTTCAGCACGATCTTGCGGTTGATCTCGCGCGGCGTGGAGCGCGTGGCCCGGTTGAACTGGCGTGTGTTGATCTTCCGCATCGCTCTTGTCCCGTGAGCCCTGTGAATTCCCGGAGAGATGCGGTCACTCTCGCGAAGCACGCAATCCAACGATAACCCATCTCCCCGCCGAATTGCAAGGAACTCTAACAAATGATTGGAGGCCTTGGATTTTACATGCGGCTCGGGCCGGATTCATCGGATGAGGTTATGAATCCATGGCGGTCGTCGGTGTTGTTGGGTGCGACTGAAGTCGCGGCTACAACTACACGAAGTCCGCCTTCGCGGACTACCGGCTTCGGCTCGGCCGAGGCGTCGTCGCGCGCGACAGGCTTCGTGAGGACGACAGCACGCGCATCGCCCGAGGTGTCATCCTGAGGCCGCGCCGACGAGAATCGCGTCTGTGCGAATGTCTGGCGCGGGCGAAGGATCTTGCATCGGCATGCGCGAGATTGGCGCGTCGAACCGGCATCTCCGCGGGCGCCGCAAGATCCTTCGTCGGCGCCGGAGTGCGGATCAGCCGCGAGGGCGGCGCGGCGCCTCCTCAGGATGACATCGGACGGTGTCTATTGCCTCACGGCCGGCGCGAGCGGTCGGGTCACGCCCTGCCTCTCCTGCGCGATCAGCGCGAGGGCGACGCCGTTGGTCCAGCCGAAGCCGTCCTGCGTGGGATACTCGCCGCCGCCGGCGGGGCGGTGGGCGTCGACCACGTCGTACTTCTCCATCATCCTCCCGGTGGCGCGATACGTCCGCCGGTTCAGCGCCAGCCATCTCCCCCTCGCGGTGTCCGCGAGCGCGGCGCGGCCGTATCTCCGCACGCCCTCCATCGCCAGCCACTGCAGCGGCGGCCACCCGTTCGGCGCGTCCCACTGCTGGCCCGAGCGGACGAGCGTGGTGACGAATCCCCCCGGCTTCAGGAAGTCGCGCCCCAGCCGGTCGGCCACCGCGCGGCCCTGCTCGGGCGACGCCAGGCCGAAGTACAGCGCGGCCGCCGCGGCCAGCGTCGGGCGGTCGCGGACGCGCTCGCCGCTGCGCCAGCGGACGTCGTAGAACCAGCCATCTGCCGAATCCCACGCCGCGGCCAGGAGCGCGCGGCGCCGCTCGTACGCCATTTGACCGAAGCGCGCCGCCGCCTCCGCATCCTCCGCCCTGCCGCGGAAGCGGTGCAAGGCCGCGATGGTGCGCTCGGCGTGGTACAGCAGCGAGTTGAGGTCGACGGGCGCGAGCTCGGTCGTCTCCAGCGTGCGCAGGTCGGCGGGATCGCGCATCCAGCGGCTGGAGAAGTCCCACCCGCTTTCCGCCGCCGCGCGCACGTTGCGGAAGAAGCGCTCGCGCGCCGCCTCGGGCACCGTCTGCGCCAGCGTCCAGTCCTCGCGGTACGACTCGGGGCGCGGCTCCGGGCGGTCGTCCCAGTAGCGGTTCAGCACCGCCCCGTCAGGGAGGCGGACCACCCGGCGGTTCGCCGTCCCTGGCGCCAGGCGCTCGCTCCCATCCATCCAGAACGCGTGCTCCGCCTCCAGCGCGTCGAGCCAGCGCAGCGCCTGCGCGGTGTCGGTGGCCCGCGCGTACAGCCCCACCATCGCCGCGAAGTACGGCGGTTGGCTGCGGCTCAGGTAGTAGGTGCGGTTGCCGTTGGGGACGTGCCCGGCGGTGCGGACCAGGTGCGCGAAGTTGTCGAGCATGCTGCGCACCAGGTCCGTCCGCCCGCTCTCCACCAGCCCCAGCATGGTGAAGTACGAGTCCCAGTAGTACACCTCGCGGAAGCGCCCCCCGGGAATGACGTACGGATTCGGCAGGGGGATGAGGGAGGAGCGCGCGTCCGCCCGGTCCGGCGGCCGCGTCAGCGCCGGCCAGAGCGCGCGGATGTGGTCCTCCATCGCCCGCGAGGTGTCCGCGTGGAAGCCTTCGCCCGCCGCGCGCGGGAGCTCGAACTCGCGCCCGACGAACGCGCGGAGATCGAATCCGACCGCCGTGCCGCGCTCGGCCGCGTAACGCGCTGCGATCTCCTCCGGCGCCCGCAGCGGCCGCGCATCGACGAACGTCTTCGAGTCGGGGAAGACGCCGGCCACCTGTACGTCGTGGAAGAGCTCCCCCAGCGCGCGCGACGGATCGTATACCGCGGCGGCCTGCGGCGCGGCAGGCGTCGTTCGCGGTCCCCCGCACGCCGCGAGCGCGAGCATCGCGGCGAGAGCGACCACGCGTGCCGGCGTGCGAACGCTCAGGCTTCGCGGGGGGCCGGTTCGATGGGTGGCAAGCACGTCACACAGCCTTGCGGTTCCGAGACGACAGTGTTGCGCACGCGTCTTCATGGAGACATTAGTTCCTGGCTCTATGCAGCGCATCATGTCGGGCGAAAACACCCACTACACCCACCACCGATCCCTGCCATGCGGCTCCAGGCCACCCTGCTCGCGCTCCTCTGCACGCTGTCGTCCACCGCGTGGAGCCAGACGAATCCACCGGCGCCTGCCGACACCACGCGGATGCCGACGGACACCATGCAGCCCGCGGCTTCCCGTCCGGAACCCGCGCCGCGGTTCAACCGCGACTCCGCATCTGCCGCCCAGAAGGCGGCGCTGGACGCAGCGCGGCGCGCATGGAGCGAGCGCGGGCCGTCGAGCTATGCGTACACCCTGACGATCATCTGCTTCTGCAACTACCGTGGCGACTACGCGGTGGAGGTGCGTCGCGGGCGCATCACGTCGGTGGGGCTTCCGCGGCTGCTACCCATGACGACCGAGCCCGGGACAGCCGCCCGCCTAGCGTACATCCTCACCGTTCCGCAGCTCTTCGACCGGGCCAGGAGAGAGGCGCGGGCGGACCGCCTCGGCCCGGCCACGTACCACCCCGAGCTGGGCTATCCCACCGAGATGATCCTCGGCGACGGGATGAACATGGGCACGCCCGACAACCCCAACTTCATCGGGTACCGCATCAGCGACCTGCGCCCGCTGTAGCCGTGTCCGCCCGGCGCTCATGCCGGTGCCGGGATCTCGATGCCGCCGTATCAGAAGAGATGAAGCCGGGAGCCGGCGGAGACGATCTCCGCCGGCTCCTTCGCCTGCCCCGGATCAGGGTCGGACCGCATCGCCTGCCCGGCGGCTCACGACCGGTCGGCGGGGTCCGGGTTGATCAGCGCGTCGCTGGGGACGGGCTGGGCGGACTCCTGGATCATGAACGGCTCGTGCTCGTCGGCGGCGATCATCGCCTCCTCGCCGCCGGCGCGCTCGCCGACGTCGTTCACGCGCGCCACCAGCGCGGCGGCGATCAGCAGGCACACGCCGCCCGTCATCACCATGTACAGCGGCGCGTTGGGGTTGTCCTGCCCGAACACGGTGCGGATGATGGGCCCGAAGGTGAGCGAGGCCACGATCTCGGGGATCACGATGAAGAAGTTGAAGATCCCCATGTACACGCCCATCCGGCTGGCCGGCAGCGCGCCCGAGAGGATGGCGTACGGCATCGACAGGATCGACGCCCACGCGATCCCCACCCCCACCATGGTGACCAGCAGCAGCCACCTGTCGTGGATCAGGTACACGCTCAGCAGCCCGATGGCGCCACAGACGAGCGAGATCGCGTGCGTCGACTTGCGGCTCGTCGCCCGCGCCAGCTTCGGCAGCGCGAACGCCACCGCGAAGCAGGTGATGGAGTAGAACGCGAACACGAAGCCGCCCCACTCGATCCCCTGCGTGTACAGCTCGCTCTGCGGGTCCGTCGCGCCGAACACGTGCCGCGCCACGGTGGGGACGAAGAAGAGCCACATGCAGAACAGCCCCAGCCAGGTGAAGAGCTGCACCACCGCCAGCTGCTTCATGGTCTGCGGCATCTGCCCGATCGACTCGCCGATCTCGCCGAACAGGTGCGCCAGCCCGCTGCGGCCACGGCGCGCGCGGTCGAACGCCGCCGGGTCCTCGGGCGGGAACTCGGTCGTCGTCACCACCGTCCACAGCACGCAGAGGAGGAAGACGACGGCGCCGGCCTGGAACGAGTACTTCACCGTGAGCGGGATGCCGCTGGCCGTGTTCCCCGTGACCCCCATCCAGCGCAGGATGAACGGCAGCGCGTTGGCGAGAGACGCGCCCACGCCGATGAAGAACGACTGCATCACGAAGCCGGCGGTGCGCTGGCTGGTGTCGAGCTTGTCGGCCACGAACGCGCGGAACGGCTCCATGGAGATGTTGATCGACGCGTCGAGGATCCACAGCAGCCCCGCCGCCATCCACAGCGCGCTGGAGGTCGGCATGAAGAAGAGGGCGATGGAGGCCAGGATGGCGCCCGTCAGGAAGTACGGCCGGCGCCGCCCCAGCGGCCCCCAGGTGCGGTCGCTCAGCGCGCCGACGATGGGCTGGACGAGCAGCCCCGTCACCGGCGCGGCCAGCCAGAGCAGGGGCACCTCGTCGGGCCGCGCGCCCAGCTTCTCGTACACGGCCGACATGTTGGCGAGCTGCAGCCCCCATCCGAACTGGATGCCGAGGAAGCCGAAGCTCATGTTGAACATCTGCAGGAAGTTCAGGCGCGGTCGTCTGGTCACGAGGCCCTCGGCTCGCAGGGAGAGGGGGATGCCCGGCCCGTCGTCCACGGATTCGGCCGGACCCGGAGCAAAATGGGATGCCGCACCGGCGGGCGCATCGATGGCGATGCGCCCGCCGCCGTTCACGTCAACGCGTGGGGCGCACGAGCTCGAAGACGCGCGCCTCGCGCGGGCCCAGCGTCGCGACTGGAACGTAGCCCGTCACGCGTCCGTCGGCGCCCACGCGCAGCGGCGCCCCCGCCGCCCCGCCGAGCAGGTTCCGCAGCGCGTACCGTCCCGCCGGCAGCGCTCCGGCCTCGGAGGCCAGCGCGGGCCGCGTCTGCGTCACGTTTCCCAGGTTGGCGACCACCAGCACGGCGCGGTTCCCCTCGCGGCGCAGGTAGGCGGCCACGAGCTCGTTCGCGGTGACCAGCGGGATCAGCCGCCCCATCGCCAGCGCCGGGTTGGAGGTGCGGAGGTGGATCAGCCGGCGGTGGAGGTTGAGGAGCGAGCCGGGATCGTTCTCCTGCGATGCGACGTTCACCGTCGCGGCATCCCCCTGCGGCGCCTCCCACGGCGTGCCGCGGGTGAAGCCGACGCCGGGGCCGGCGCTCCACTGCATGGGCGTGCGCAGGCGCTCGTCGGGCTTGTCGCCCGTCATCCCGATCTCCTCGCCGTAGTAGACGAAGGGGAGGCCGGGGAGGGTGAGCAGGAGCGTCGTCGCCATCCGCGCCTTCGCCCGATCGCCCTTCAGCACCGTCATCGTGCGCGTCTGGTCGTGGTTGCGCAGGAACGGCGAGTAGCGCCAGCCGGGGAGATTCGCCCCCTGCAGCCGCATGTAGCCGTCCAGCATCCCCCCCGCCGAGCCGGTGTCGACCGCCTTCAGCACCGCGTCGGAGATCTCGAAGGTGAAGTACGAGTCGAGCTGGTCGGGATAGTACTTCAGCATCGCCCCGGTGCTGTCCCACACCTCGCCCACGGTCCACGCACGGGGGTTCACGGCGCGGACGTGGTCGCCGTACTCGTGCAGCAGCGTGTGCGTCCCTGGCGATCCCGCGAGCACCGTCCCCTCCTCGACCAGATAGGGGACGGCGTCGAGGCGGAAGCCGTCCACCCCCATCTCCCGCAGCCAGAAGTCGGCGACCCTGTTCGCCTCCGCGCGCACCGCGGGGGTGGCGTAGTTCAGGTCCGGCATCCCCTCCCAGAACACCCCGTAGAAGTACTCGTCGCGCACGGGCGACTTGCGCCACGCGGGCCCGCCCCACGGCCCGTTCCCCTGCGGCTGCGGCGACCAGCGGAACCAGGCGCGGTAGGGTGAGGTGGTGTCGCGCAGCGCCGCCTGGAAGTACGGGTGCTCGCTCGACGCGTGGTTCAGCACCATGTCGACAAGGACGCGGATGCCGCGGCGGTGCGCCTCGGCCATGAAGCGCTTGAAGTCGTCGTTCGTCCCGTAGTCCGGCTCCACGCGGTAGTAGTTGGAGACGTCGTAGCCGTGATAGCTGGGACTCTCGGCCACGGGCATCAGCCAGATGCAGTCGGCGCCGAGATCGCGCTGCGTGGCGGGATTGCCGTCGTTGATGTAGTCGAGCTTCTGCGTCAGCCCGTTGAGGTCGCCGATGCCGTCGCCGTTGCTGTCGTAGAACGAGCGGACGAACACCTCGTAGCAGACGCCGCCGCGGCGCCAGTCCGGCAGCGGCGCGGCGGGGCGGGCGGGCTGCGCGGCCGCCGACGCGGCGCAGGCGAGGAGCGCGGCACACAGGGTGGGCAGGGCGATGCGGCGCATGTCGGTCCTTGAGACTGGTCGTGATGGAGATGCGGCCTCGGGGCCGCGCCGTGTCACTTCGTCGTGCATTCGATCGTGCCGTCGAACCCGGATGCGCGAGACGTCCGCGATGTCATCCTGAGGGAGGCGCCGCACCGAATTCTCGTCCGCCACCGAACGTTGGGGCCGACCGAAGGATCTGCTCACCCCCGCGAAAGCGCTTGTGCGGCGCCTCGACCTCCCAGCGGCGTCGAGCAGATCCTTCGGGCGCGGCAAACTCCTGCCATGACGAGAGTTCCGCGCCGCGCCCTCAGGATGACACCCCTGTGGGGTGTCGCGCCGGGGACGCGAATTCGGCGAAGCCCGACGCAGGATCAGCCTTCACTCCGTGATCTCCAGCAGGTTGCCCTCGGGGTCGCGGACGACGGCCTCGTAGTAGCCGTCGCCCGTGACGCGCGGGGCGGAGACCAGCGGCACGCCGGCGTCCACGAGCCGCGCCGCCGCCTCGTCCACCGCCGCTCGCGAGCCGAGCGACAGCGCCAGGTGCGCGTATCCCACCGCCTCGCCGTCCGGCCGTGGCGCGAGCTCCGGCGCCGTCATCAGCTCCAGCCACACCGCCCCGTCATCCCCCGGAAACGCGAGGAAGTACGAGACGAAGCCGGGGCGCCGCGCGCTCTCGTACCGCTTCCCCGCGCGCGCGCCGAAGTGGCGCTCGTAGAAGGCGCGCAGCCGCTCCAGCCCGTCCTCGTCGCGCGCCCACACCGCCGCGTGCGCGATCCGCGCGCCGCTCACCGCCGCACCGTCCGGCGGTTGTCGGGGAAGAGCCACTGGTACGCGTACGGGAACTCGCGGCGCCAGAACCACTCCTGGTGCGTGCCGTCGGCGCGGATCATGGCGTCCATCTGCGTGCCCACCTGAAAGCCGGCCGCGCGCAGCGTGTCGATCATCGCCCGCTGGCCCTCGACGTAGAGCGCCGGCTGGTCTCCCTCGCGCGCGCCCCCGACGAAGTACAGGCGCGTCCCCGGCAGCGGCCTGGCGGCGCGCGCGAAGGCGTAGTTCTGCTCCGAGAACCAGAACGCGGGCGAGAAGATCCCCGCTCGCCCGAACACCTCGGGATATTTGAGCGCCGCGTAGAGCGAGATCAGCCCGCCCATGCTCGAGCCCGCGACGCCCGTGTGCAGCCGGTCGGGGAGCGTGCGGTAGCGGCGGTCGATGTACGGCTTGAGCGTGCGCGCCAGGAAGTCGACGTACGCGTCGCCCTCGCCGCCGCCGTAGCGCGGGTTGCGGAAGGGCGAGTACTCGTCCAGCCGCTTGGTCCCGCCGTGGTCGACGGCCACGACGATCACCCCGCGGTCGCCGCGCGCGTGCAGCGAGTCGAGCGTCTCGTCCACCTCCCACTCGCCGAAGCCGCTCGTCGCGTTGTCGAACACGTTCTGCCCGTCGTGCATGTACAGCACGGGGTAGCGGCGATGCGACGTGGCGTAATCGGGCGGGAGATAGATCCACACGCGCCGCGTCCGCCCCAGCTGCGGGATGGAGAAGGCGGTGTCGAGCACGGTGACCGACGACGTCGCGGTGTGCGGCCGCGGCGCGATCTTCCGCGGGTCCTGCCACCCCGCCACGGCGCCCGTCCACGTCGCCGCGCCGGAGGCGGGGACGAAGAAGCGGCGGTTGGCGACGCCGCCGCCCGTGCTGTCGACCTCCACCTTTTCCCACGAGCCGCGGGTGAACTTGAACTCGATCGGCCCGCGCACGGATTCCGGCAGGGTGATGGCGTACTCGCCGTCGCCGCCGCGCGCCAGGCGGTAGTCGGGGTTCCCGGGATTCCAGCCGTTGAAGCCGCCGGCGATGTAGACGGGCGAGTCCGCCGGCGTCGACGGCGGCACGCGCAGCCTCAGCGTCAGCTGCGCATCTGCCGCGGAAGTGACCAGCAGCGCCGCCGCCGCGACGATGCGCGGAATCATGCGCCGAAAGCCGCGTCCCGCACTCAGTTCTCCCCCTTCTCCTGCAGTTCGGGAGAAGGGGGTCGGGGGGATGAGGGGCCGCAGGGGCACGCGCATCGTCACGGCGCCGGACGGATGCGGATGGCCTGGCCGCCGCCGGGCGCCAGCACCACGCGCAGCCGCGTCGCGCTGGTCACGTTCTGCCGCGAGATGGCGACGGGGAGCGGGTTGTCGCGCCAGTTGGCGCCGGGGCCGTCGGCGTAGATCTCCGCGACGTAGCGGCGCCCGGGGGTGAGGAAGCCGAGCGGCACGTCGAAGGTGCGCCCCTCCTCGTCGGTGATGGCGCCGAAGAACCAGGTGTCGGCGCCGCGCTGCTTCCGCGCGACGAGGACGTAGTCGCCGATGCGGCCCTGCAGCACGCGCGTGGTATCCCAGTCCACCGCCACGTCGCGGATGAACTGGAAGGCGGGCTGCCCCTCGTAGTTCTCGGGCAGGTCCGCCGCCATCTGCAGCGGCGAGTAGAGCACGACGTACAGGGCGAGCTGCTTCGCGAGCGTGGTGCGCGGCCGCGGCTCCTCGGGGCGGCGCGGCTGGCCGTTGGCGCTGCGGAGGAGCAGGTCGAAGATCCCCGGGGTGAAGTCCATCGGCCCGGTCAGCATCCGCGTGAAGAAGAGGATGGTCTCGTGCTCGGGCGGGTTGCCGCCTTCCCCGCCCCACGCGTTGTACTCCATCCCCCGCGCGCCCTCGCGGGCCATGATGTTGGGCCAGGTACGCCGCTCGCCGGTGTCCTTGATGGGCTCGTGCACGTCCACCATCAGCCCGTAGCGCGCCGCCGTCTCGATCACCCGGCGGTGGTGGCGCACCATGAACTGCCCCTGGTGCGCGTGCCCCTGTTCGGTGTAGTCGCCCACGTAGCCGGTCTTCACCGCGCGCACGCCCACGCGCTGGTACAGCGCCATCGCCGAGTCCAGCTGCCGCTCGTAGTTGCCGATCACCGTGGCCGTCTCGTGGTGGCCGATCAGCGTGAGCCCCTTCTGCCGCGCGTAGGCCGCCAGCCCCGGCAGGTCGAAGTCGGGATAGGGCTGGGTGAAGGAGAAGTTGGCCTTCCCCGTGTTGAACCAGTCCACGTCCCACCCCGTGTTCCACCCCTCCACCAGCGTGCCGCCCAGCCCGTTGGCCGCGGCGAAGTCGAGGTAGCGTCGGGTGTTGGCCGTCGTGGCCCCGTGCTTCGGACCGGAGCCCCAGGTCTGCGTGTTGATGTGCATCCCCCACCAGATGCCGTTGTACTTCATCGGCCTGATCCAGCTGGTGTTCTGGATCCGGCTGGGGGGATTGAGGTTGAGGGTGAGGACGGAGGGCGCCAGGTCCTCCACCCGGTCGGCGAGCTGGAGGGTGCGCCAGGGGGTGACGAAGGGCGCCGTCCCCCGCACCGCCACGCCGTCCGCCCACTTGGCGAGGTACGACCGCAGCGTCCGCCCGCCCTCGCGCGTGTTCACCAGGTACATCCCCGCGTAGTCGACCAGGTTGGCCTCGTGGACGACGACCTGCACGCCGCTGGTCAGCTGCAGCGTCAGCGGCGTCTGCACGCTGTCGAGCCGGCTGATGGGGCCCGACGAGTACAGGCGCTCCTGGCGGTCGGGGTCGCAGCAGGTGGAGGGGATCCACCACGCCCGCCCGTTGTCGGCGAAGGCGAACTCGGTGAGCTCCTCCATCATCTCGAACTCGCGGAAGCCGGCGCTGTCCGACACCTCGTAGCGGAAGCCGAGCCCGTCGTCGAACACGCGGAAGACCACGGCGAAGCGGCGGCCGGGCGCCCTGTCCTCCGCGACGCGAACGCGCAGCTCGCGGTGATGGTCGCGCACGCGCGCCACCTCGCCCCAGGGCTGCGTCCACACGGTGTTGGCCGAGTCGCGCGACGCGCCGGTGATGCGCAAGCCGGTGCGCAGCGAGTCACCCCCGCGGAACGCGAACCCCAGCCGCGACGGCATGAGGATGTTCTTCCCGTCGCGGGTGACCGCGTACCAGAGCTGCCCCTCGCGCACGCCCACCGTCACCCGGTTGCGCCCGTCGGGCGAGGCCACGCGCATCTCCTGCTGCGCCACCGCCGGCGACGCCAGCGCGGCCAGTCCCGCGGCCACGGCGATGCGAACCAGCCTCCGCGACGATCTCCCCATCTCCACTCTCCTCATCCCTCGTTCTTTCGTTCGTCTTCGGATTATGCGCGACGATGCGAGTGAACTCGCGGCTACAACGACACGCAGTCCGCCTTCGCGGACTTCAACCGATCACAGCTTCGTCGCGGCGTCGATGGCGATGGCGGTGTTCGCGGCCAGGTTGAGCTGCACCGATCCCGCCGCATCGATGATGATGCTCGTGCCCACGCACGACGCGCCGGTGCGGCCGCCGGTCAGCAGGTCGCAGTACGTCCCCGCGGGGAGGCCCGTCGCCACCGGGGTGGAGACGGCGGCGGCGTTGCGGTTGATCGCCACGAAGCCCTTGTTGCCGCGCGAGAAGGCGATCGCGTTGGCGCCGTCGTCCCACCAGTGATTCACGTCCGTCCCCGCCACCCGCCGGCGGAAGCCCACCATCCGCGCGATGTACGGGTCGCGGTGCTCGCACACCCACTGCCCCACCGCCGCCGTCTCCAGGCTCGCGGCGCAGCTGACGGGGAGCGTCCAACCGTTCGCGTCGCTGGGCGGGCCCATGTCGTTCTGCGCCGGGCGGTTGAACGCGTAGGCGGAGAGGATGGAGGGATAGCCGTAGGGCTGCGCCAGCATCCACACGTTGGCCAGGCGGAAGGTCTGCCCGTCGCGGTAGGAGATGCCGCCCGCGTGCTGCGTGTCGTGGTTCTGCAGGAAGACCACGGCCTTGTCCGACGGCATCAGCCCCCACGCCGCCTCGGAGAACTGGCTCCCCGCCGGGCCGTTGGGGTTGAGCTGGGAGATGCGCTGCCCGCCGTTGCCCAGGAACTTGTCCTGCACCCCGGTGAAGATGAACTCGGTGATGTCGGCCGCGCCGCCGGTCGAGTATCCCTCGCCGAAGTAGTCCTGCGGACGCAACGCCTCGCCCGAGCCGCCGATCACCTCCAGGAACCAGTACGGCAGCGGCCGCCCTTCGCTCGCCAGCGTCTGGTTGACCAGGTCCAGGATCTGGTCCAGCTCCACCTGCTGCATGTGCTTCGCGGCGTCGATGCGGAACCCCGCGACGCCCAATCTCGCCAGGCCGATCAGATAATCCGCGATCTTCTGCCGCACCGACGACGAGCCGGTGTTGAGATCCGGCAGCCCCAGCAGCTCGCAGTCCTGCACGTTGGCGGCGTCCTGGTAGTTCGAGACGCCGCAGATGGGGTGATGGAAGTCGGACTCGGTGTAGAGGCCGGGATAGCTGTACTTGCTGTACGCGGTGCCGTTGCTCCCCGTCCCCGGGCTGGGAAAGTTGGTCATGTGGTTGATGACCGCGTCCACGTAGATCCCCACGCCCACCGCCCTGCACCGGCTCACCATGTCGATGAACTCGACGCGCGTCCCCGAGCGGCTCCGGTCGATGGAGTAGCTGACCGGCTGGTAGCGCTCGCTCCAGTCGTGGTTCGGGGTGATGGAGTGCTCCTGCGGGGGAGAGACCTGGACCGCCGCGAACCCCGCGGGGCCAAGGACGGTCTCGCACTCCGTGGCGATGTCGGTCCACCGCCACTCGAACAGGTGCACGAACACGTCGCCCGCCGCCATGTGCCCGCTGGGGCGATAGGTGGGATCGAGCGACGGCCGCCCCGCCGGCGGCGGCTCCACAGGGGGCGGGGTAATCTCCCCTCCCCCTCCGCCGCCGCACGCGGCGAGCGTGGAGACGAGCAGCGCAGCCAGGATCCAGCGAAATCTCGAAATCACCACGGGTCCTTCAGCTCGGCTGATGCAACCACGCCCCGCAGCGCCGCCGGGGTGCGGCAGCGGCTGCGGGGCGAGGGTGGCGCGGAGGGCGCCCCGAAAGGCGCCCTCCCCGTCGTGCGCGGGCTCAGTAGCCCGCATTCTGGGTCAGGTTGGGGTTGGCCAGCAGCTCCGACGAGGGAATCGGGTACAGGTCGCGGAACGCCTCCGTCACCTTCCCCGGCTTCACGCCGCCCTTCCACTGCCAGATCCCCGCGGTGGTGTACGTGCCGAAGCGGATCAGGTCGGTGCGGCGGTGCGCCTCCCAGAACAGCTCGCGCGCCCGCTCGTCCTTGATGAACGGCAGCGTCAGCTGCGCCGCGGTGATGTTGCCCGTGGCGTTGCCGTAGGCGCGCTGCCGCAGCGCGTTCACGTAGGCCAGCGCCTGCGCCTGCGTGCCGCCCCCGCCGCGCAGGAAGATCTCGGCGTACATCAGGTACGCGTCGGCCAGGCGGAACATCGGGAAGTCGGTGTCGGGGAAGGTGGCGTTCGACCCCGGCTGCCCGCCCGACGTCACGTTCGAGTACTTGGGCGCGCCCACGCCGTCGTTGAAGTTGCCGATGCTGCCGATGTCGTTCGTCTGCCCGCTGGTGAAGAAGAACGCCCCGCGCGCGTCGCCGGCCGAGTACAGGTTGTAGACCTCGGGGCGCACCCGCAGCCCCCACCACCCGCCGTCGATCCCGTAGTTGGCCGAGTTCATGTTGCCGCCCACGGCCGCGTGCACCAGGAAGGTCATCCCGCCCCAGGTGCGCGTGTGCGCGCCGTCCGACGGCACCGCGAACACGATCTCGTCCGACGTGTTGTTGTCGGCCAGGAACAGGTGCCGGTAGCTGGGGTCCAGCGAGTAGGCGCCCGAGCCGATCACGTTCTGCACCGCCACCAGCGCGTCGGCCAGGCGCGGGGTGCCGGTGTACACGCCGGCGTTCAGGTACAGCTTGGCCAGCAGCATGTCCACCGCGCCGCGGTCGGCGCGCCCGTACTCGCCCGCGCCGGCCGCCGGAAGGCTGCCGCGGATGGCGTTCAGCTCGCTGACCACGAAGTTGAACACCTCGGCCCGCGTGCTCTGCGTGGGCGGCGTGGCGCCGATCTGGAAGTCTTCGGTCACCAGCGGCACGTTGCCGAACAGGTCGATCCCGTGCCAGTAGCTGAGCGCCCGCAGGAAGCGCGCTTCGGCGCGGTACTGGTGCACCTGGTTGACCAGGTCGGTGCCGGCGTTGCGCCCCTGCAGCTTCTGGTCGGTGGTCTCGCGCAGGAACTCGTTGACCAGCGACACCTGGAAGAAGATGCGGTAGTACATCGCCGCCAGGAACGGGTTGGCCGCGCCCCACAGCTGCGTGTTCAGCTCGGGGAGCCCGTCGTCGCCCCAGCCGATCACCGCCTCGTCGGTCGGCAGCTCCTCGAGCTGCCAGTACTGGCGCAGGTAGTGGCTGAAGCCCTCGTCGATCCCCTCGATGTCGGCGCCACCGGCGGGGCCCTGCTGCCCCGTCACCTGCAGGCCGCCGTAGATCTTGGCCAGGAACGCCCGGTACGAGCTCGGGTCGTTGAAGATGTTGGAGCCCGTCACCGAGCTCTCGGGCTCGGTGGTGATGTCGGTGCACCCCGCGGCGCCCACCAGCAGGAGCGCCGCCGCGGCCACCGCCGCCGTGCGCAGTCTCATGGTCATCTCTCCTTGCGTTCTCCTCAGAACCCGATGCTGACGCCGGCCGAGAAGGTCCGGGAGCGCGGGTAGATGTTGTTGTCGATGCCGCCGAGACCCGCCTCGGGGTCGACGCCGCTGTAGCCGCTCAGGGTGAACACGTTCTGGATGGTGCCGAACACGCGCATGCTCTGCACCTGGCGCAGCCGCGGGAGCGTGTACCCCAGCGTCAGGTTGTCCATGCGCAGGAACGACGCGTCCTCGACGTACCAGTCGGAGAAGAACTGCGGCTGCACGAAGTTGGTCTCCAGCACCGACGCGTGCAGGTTGATGGGGCCGCTGGCCTGGTTCAGCAGGTTGTACCACCCCTGGCTCGAGGCCAGGTTGTTGTACACGTAGTTCCCCAGGTAGGCGCGCAGCGTGAAGCTCATGTCCAGGTTGCGCCACCCCACCTGCGAGGTGTGCGCCAGGATCCAGGTGGGCGTGGGCGAGTGGAACGGGCGCCGGTCTTCCGAGGTGATCTGGTTGTCGCCGTTCCGGTCCACGTACATGTCGAGCAGGTTGTTGCTGTACACCGGCTTGCCGTTCGAGTCGAGCTTGTGCTCGAACACGAAGAACGAGTTCACCGGCACGTCGGGCTGCAGCACCTGGATGCGGCTCCCCACGCCGCCCGAGATGTTCCCCACCAGGATGCGGTCGCTGGTCGAGGCCAGCGGGTTGATGCTCAGCAGCCGGTTCCTGTTGGTCGACGCGTTGAAGCTGGCGTTCCACGACAGCCCGCGGTTGGCGCCGCGCAGCACCTGCGCGTTCACGCTCACCTCGAAGCCGGTGTTGCGCATGCTGCCGATGTTGGTGGTCACGAAGTTCGACAGGTTCGTCCCCGCGGCCACCGGGATGCGGAAGAGCAGGTCGTCGGTGTCCTTCACGTAGTACTCGAGGCTGCCGGTGATGCGGTTGTCGAACAGCCCGTAGTCGAGCCCCACGTTCCACGAGGTGGTCTCCTCCCACTTGATGTTGGGGTCGACGGCGCTCGGGCGGATGGTGGTGACGAAGGTGTTGCCGAACTGCACCTGGGCGAACTGGTCGCCGTAGGTGTAGGCCGGGGCCCACAGGTAGTCGCCGATGGCCTGGTTGCCGTTGACGCCCCACGAGCCGCGCAGCTTGAGCTCCGACAGCGGCGTGCTCTGCGGGAACCACGACTCCTCGTTCACCCGCCACCCCAGCGCGGCCGCCGGGAAGGTGCCCCACTGGTTGGCCGGCCCGAAGCGCGACGAGCCGTCACGCCGCACGGAAAGGGTGAGGAGATAGCGGTCCATCAGCGTCCAGTTCACCCGGCCGAAGAACGAGGCCAGCCGCGTCTCGCGGGTGAACAGCGTGGGCACGTTCTCCACCGCGGTGGGCACGCCGTTGATCCCCAGCAGATCCGACGACAGCCCGCGCGCGTAGAACGCCGGGTAGTCGCCGTCGGTCGACTGGTACGAGTAGCCCGCCGTGGCGTCCACGTCGCTGTTCAGCCCGCCCAGGCGCTTCTGGTAGGTCAGGAAGGCGTCGACCAGCCCGGTGGTCTCGCTCGGGTTCGAGCGGCTGACGGTGCCGGTGGGGCAGGGCGAGCTGGTGCACGACACCGGGTTCTCGATCTGCGACTGCAGCGTGCTGGGGAAGAAGGAGCGCCGCTCCGACTTGGCCACGTCGTAGCCCAGGCGCACCGTCCCCGACAGCGCCTCGAGGAAGGGCATCTGGTAGCGTGCCTCCACGTCGCCGATGCTGCGGTAGGTCGTTCCCTGGTCCACCACCAGCGCCAGCTCGGCCACCGGGTTGTTCGGCGCCAGCGTGAACGCCGTCTGCTCGAAGAACGACCCCGACCCCGTGCGGATGGACTGCGTGGGATCGAAGTTGGTGGCGCTTCCCAGCACCGCGCCCGGGGTGAAGTCGTCGTTGGTGCGGGCGCCGCGCAGGTTTGCGCGGATGTTCAGCCGGTTGTCGAACAGCCGGTGGTTGTAGTTCAGCGCGGCCGAGGCGCGGTCCAGGCTCGACCCGCGCACCACGCCGTCCTGCTTCAGGTAATTCAGCGACAGGCGGTAGTTCATGTTCTGCCCGCCCGCCCCCGCGATGGCCAGCGAGTGCTCCTGCCCCACGCCGTGGCGCTCCACCGCGGCCCGCCAGTCGGTGCTGGCGTTGCCCAGGTAGGAGACGCGCGACGGCGCGTGCTGCGCCACGGCCGCGCGGAACTGGTCGGCCGTCAGCATGTCGGGCTGGCGGATGATGCTCGAGGTGGAGAACGAGTTGCTGTAGGTGAACTGCGGGCCGCGCGTGGCCCCCGTCTTGGTCTCCACGATGATCACGCCGTTGGCGCCGCGCGAGCCGTAGATGGCCGTCGACGAGGCGTCCTTCAGCACCGTGATGCGCGCGATGTCGTCGGGGTTGATGAAGTTCAGCGGGTTGCGCCCGGCCGACAGGCCGCCGCCCGGCTCCAGCGGCACGCCGTCGACCACCACCAGCGGCTCGTTGCTGGCGTTCACGCTGGTGCCGCCGCGGATGCGGATGCTGGTGCCGCCGCCGGGCTCGCCCGTCGTGACCACCTGCACGCCGGCCACCTTCCCCTGCACCAGCTGCTCGGGAGAGACCACGCGGCCGGTGTTGAACTCCTCGGCGCCCACGGCCTGCACCGAGCCGGTCACGTCGCGCACCCGGCGCTCGCCGTAGCCGATGGCCACCACGCCGGTGAGGGCCACGGCCGAGGGCTGGAGGGTGAAGTTGGCGGTGGCCGTCTGGCCGGCCGCCACCGTCACCGCCTGGGTCGAGGGCGCGTGCCCCAGCACGGTGGCGGTCACGCGCTGCGCGCCCGCGGGCGCGTTCAGCGTGTAGCGCCCGTCGGGCCCCGTCACCGCGCGCGCCGAGGTGCCCGCCACCGTGACCGTGGCCCCGGAGAGCGCGCGCCCGCCGTCGGCCGAGGTGACGCTGCCGGTGACCTGCCCCGTTTGTGCGTACAGCGGACCGCCGGCGCATAGCGCGGCGATCATGCTCACGAATACTGTCCGCCTCATCATGCATCCTCCAAGGGGGGTGGATCGGGCAGCCCGGCCGGGCTGCGGAAACGGTGGTGCGCGAAGGGTGGGGGCACCCGCGCCGGGCGGTGCCTGCCGGGCCGCTTCGCGCCGGCGCCCGGATGGTGGATCCGGGGCCGCGGCCCTGTTTGTCAAGACTCCCAACAAATTCGAGGCGACGATGCCCCCGTTCTGTCCCTGGGCTCGGGGCCGCGGGATCGGGAGGGCGCGCGCTAGTTTGTTAACGAAACCGACAAATTGCGCTCGACGCTGAGGTGACTCGCGGCTGCTCGAGCCGGCCAGCGGACCGTCCGGGTGTGCGGGTAGGGATTCCTGCGACGCGGTCGTTACGGGTTGAATCGCCCATATCGTAATCATGTGACATGTGCGTGTCAACAACATTTCGCCCGCACGGGGGCCCATAAATCGTTGCCCCGCCTGTGTAAACGTTTCCACTCCAGACCTCCCGCCGCGGGCCCGCCAGTCTCATTTCGGGAGAGGCGATCGGGGGATTCTCACGCAGAGGGCGCAGAGGACGCAGAGGAAGAATTCGACGATTCAGTGATCCCTCTGTGCCCTCTGCGTGAGACCTCTTTCGATCAGCCGGGGCGGAAGGGCTCGCGCGCGCTCCCGGGCGGGGCGCTGACGGGGATGCGGATCTTCTCCGTCCCCTCGTCCAGCGCGACGACCACGCGGCCGCCGGAGACCAGCGCCGCCCGCACCTTCGCCGCGCCGGCGACGGGGGCGCGGTAGAGCGGCGATCGCGCGGTGGGCGCGCTCCCGTCGGCCGTGTAGCGCAGCTCGAACCTCGGCGTCGCGCCGGACGTCACCGCGCTGGCGCCGAGCACGCGCACCTCGCCGCCGCGGCGGACGACGGAGAGCGCGAACACTGCACCGGGCGCGGCGCCGGGCTCCGTCTGCGCCAGGATGCTGGCGATCCCCTCGTCCGTCGCGAACGGGTTGGCGCCGACCAGGGCCATCCCGCCGGTCGCGCCGAACGCCACGTTCTCCCACGCGTCCGCCACGATCGTCCCCGCCATGTCGCGCAGGGCGGAGTGGCAGAAGAGCACGTCCTTCGCCTCGCGCGCGTGCGGCGCGCCGGCGACGTCGATCTCCAGGCTCATCCGCGCGACGGGGCCGGGCGTGCGCACCGTGTGGCGCGCCATCTCCCGTCCCCCGACGAAGCCGACCGCCTCCAGCGCGCCCGGGGTGAATCTCCCCAGGCGGAAGGTGAAGGGCGGGTGCGCCAGGTGCGCGCTGATCCGGTCGCGGTCGGGCCGGCGCCGCTCGATCGCCCGCCCGTTCAGCCGCAGCTCCACCTCGTCGCAATTGCTGAACACGCGCACGTCCGCTGGCGACGCGGGCGTCCACTCCGTGGCGATCCACACCATCGGCCCGGAATCGGCGTTCGCCAGGCGCTCGAGCGCGTCGCGCTGGCTGCGGAAGAAGCGGTACGAGTACTTCGGCAGGCGAAAGATATCGGCGCAGCCGGACGACTCGATGTCGGGGGAATACCCCCGGTTGTAGTCGTACATCACCCACAACCCGTCGGCGAAAGCGGCCGTGGCGCGGTTGTCGTTGTGCGCCTCCTGGAAATTCGTGGCCTGCTGCAGCATCGCCCGCTCACCCTGCCAGCGCAGCTGCCGGCTGTTGCTTTCCGCGGGCGTAAGTCCCTGCCACGACTCCTGGTTCAGCCCCGCGGTCATCGCGTAGTACTCCCAGTCGCCGTACTCGCTGACCACGCAGGCGGGCTCCGTCTCCCTGGTACATCCCCCGTGCTGGCGCGCCTGGATGAACACGTCGTAGCCCTTCATCCACCCGCAGGTGAAGCACTGGTCGCCGGGATACTCCTCGTGCGCGATGGCGTGCGTGCGGCGGATGAACTCGGGCGGCATCGCGGTCTCGTTCAGCGACACCTCCCACATCACCACCGACGGGCGGTTGCGATCGCGGCGCACCAGCTCGCGCGCGTTGCGATATTGCAGCTCGGTGAACGCCGGGTCGGGGCCGAAGTACTGCCAGCCGGGGATGCAGTTCATCACCACGATCCCCAGCTCGTCGCACGCGTCCATGAACGCCGGCGAATGGGGATAGTGGGAGAGGCGGATGTAGTCGAACCCGGCGTCCTTGATCTTCCGCGCGTCGCGGTGCTGCGCCGCCTCGGGGACGGCGTAGCCGACGTACGGGTATTCCTGGTGGCGATTGGTCCCGCGCAGGAACATCCGCTCGCCGTTGATGCGGAACCCCTCGCGGGAGATCTCGATGCGCCGGATGCCGATCCGTGTCTCCTCCGCGTCGACCGCGTGTCCGCCCTCGACGATCTCCGTGCGCAGCGTGTAGAGGTTGGGCGCGCGCGGCGACCAGAGGCGCGGCTGGGCGACCTCGATCTCCTGCACCACCTCCGTCTCCCCCGCCCCGCGCAGCGTCACCGCGTCCGACGTCTCCATCGCCGCCGCCGCGCCGTCCCGCCCGACCAGCGTTGCGCGGACGCTGAAGGTGCGCGGCGCGGAGCCGTCGTTGCGCATGTGCGTCCGCACCCGCACGGTCGCCGAGCCTTGGGAGACGCGGGGATAGGTGACGAAGACGCCGCCGCTCGCCGGCCGGTCCGCGAGGATGGGGTCGGTGATGTGGAGCGGGTCCTTGGCGACGAGATGGACGTAGCGGTAGAGCCCGCCGTAGGTGTTGAAGTCGAGGAGATGCAGCGGCTTGGGGCCGGTGACCGGGTTGTCGCGGTCGTCCAGCCGCACGGCGAGCACCGCGTCCCGTCCCGGGGTGATGCGGTCGGTGATGTCCAAGACGAAGGGGAGGAAGCCGCCGAGGTGGCGCCCCAGCGGCCGCCCGTCGAGATAGACGTCGGCCACGTTCATCGCCGCCTCGAACTTCACCCACACCCGCTTGCCCGCGAGCTCGGGGGTGATCCGGAGGGTGCGGCGGTACCAGCAGGTGCCCTGCCACTGGTACGTCGGCGAGCCCGGCGGGCCCGTGACCAGTGCCTCGACGCGCGCGGTGTGCGGCAGCGAGACGCGCTCCCACGCGCGGTCGTCGAACCCCGGCGCCTCCGCGCCGGCCGCCTCGCCGCGCAGGAAGCGCCAGCCGGTGTCCAGCCGCCACGCGCCGCCCGGCGGGGAGGCGATCCGTGCCGCCGCGGAGAGCCCGTTGTGGTCCAGCATCGCCGCGGCGCCCGCGGCCGCCACGGTGCGGATGAAGTCTCGACGCCTCATGCTCCCCATTGCGGAAAATCCACTCGGTGGGCCCCGTCTCCATCGTGGCGATTCCATGCCATGGAGCGTAGCCGAAGATCGCCAACTGCGTTCATCAGGGGGATGGGTGCAGGGCCGGCGCACGTGCGTATCCGCCGCTTCCCGTCCTGGACGGGGCTGGCTCCTCTCGCATGCCCAGACTCCGATTCGCCGCACTCGCCCCTCGGCGCCGGGGCGATACCCTCCCTCCCACAACGCACGGAATACTTAAGCGAATACTTAACTATCATCTCCGTGTCGCAGCACCCCACGCCCTGAGCATCCACCGGGCGTTCCGCGCCGGGTGCCGCGATGAAGATCCGACTCGGCCGCACGCCGGCGCTATGGAGAGGGCCGTTCTCTCGCCATCCTCGCAGAGCCTGCCCGTCATTCAGGGACACGCACCGGACGCTTGCCGGCACCGCAACCACCCGATGACGCAGTTGAGAGAACTTCGGCCCGCACGTGAGTTGTGGCGAAGCGGATGAGCTGCGTCCGGGAGTTCGAGCCGGATTCCCGATCAATCGAACACCAGCGTTACCGACTCCACCTCGACGCCGTACTCGCCGCGGCGGATCTCCACGCCCGGCTCGCGGCGCAGGGAGAGCTGCAGCCGCTCGACGTCGGGGAGGTGGATCGAATCCCCCGCCCCACCCCGCCCCGCGGCCGGGCCCACCCAGTAGTTCCACGTCCCCGGGTAGCCCATCGGCAGCTTCACCCCGCGCGCGGCGTGGAATTCGGAGATGGGGATCGTGAGCTCGCGCCACGTGGTGTCCGGCGACACGGCCGCGCTCCAGCTGGTACCGTCCTTCTCCATCAGCGTGAGGTGCAGCCGCTGCCGCGCGCCGATGCCGCGCAGCCGCACGCGCACCCCCGTCGCCCGTGCCGCCGTCTCGCCGCGGCTGGCGATGAGGTCGCGGACCACGAGCGACGCGGTGTAGTCCTCCGGATCGTAATCCCCCACGCGCACGGGAAGCTCGAAGTGGAACGCCGGCTCGCCCGACGCCGCGGAGGGGACGATGCGGAAGATCCCCGTGCGCCACCCGTCGCCGATACGGCTGAACGCCATCCGCGGCGCGTCCTGGGCCGGGAAGAAGAGCCGCAGCGGCGTCTCCGGGCGCACCAGCGTCGTCGTCCACATCTGCTCGGTGTGGAAGTCCCAGTCCCACGGACGCCGGCGCACGCCCTCGGGGAAGGTCGTGGTCGAATCCCCCGAGCGCACGCTGATCAGATAGTCGTGCGGCCCCGCGCCCAGCGAGTCGGCGGGGATGACGGCGCGGTAACCGTATGCGCCCTCCGCGCGCATGGGGAAGCGCTGGAACCAGCCCCTCCCCGCCGGCCGCACCCAGAGAAGGACGGAGTCCGGCCGCGCGTCCGACACCACCCGCGCCCCGATCTCCACCGGCCGCCCGGCGAGGTACTGCGGCCGCGCGGCGGGGATGACGCGGACGGGGAGCGGGTCCGGAGCCGGCGCGTGGAACTCGTCGAAGCGCACCTGCTGCCCCACCGTCGCCGGGAGCGAGGCGCGGTCGACCGGCCCGCGCGCGGAGAGGACGTAGACGCCCGGGCGGACGGTGAATCGCCCACGCTCCGCGCGCGACGCCTGGGGATTTCCGCGGGTGATGGGCTGGATGGAGAAGGAGGGACCGAGATCGGGGAGATCGACCGTCATCGGCCAGGCGCGGTAGATGGCGCGCGTGACGATCTTGTCCACCCGCTGCATCTCGAACGGATCGTCCACGTCCACCGCGTCGGGATACACCTCCAGCCGCCAGACGCCCTCGCGCACGCGGTCCAGGAAGTAGATGCCCTCGCCCTCGTACCGCACCACCGGCGACGAGCCGTAGCCGGCCACGCGCGTGAGCCGGCGCGCGTCCGGCGGCGTGGTGCGCGTGCTCCCCGCGTAGAGGAAGGCGTCCGGCGCGGCCAGCTCGCTCAGGTTCTCCTCGTAGCTGACGTGGAACGGGCCGAACCTCGTGTTGCCGGGATACGCGCCGTAGTCGCCACCGCGCGGCAGGCGGCGCATGGCCTCGGCGGCGACGACCGCGCTCATCGCCTTGCGCGGCGTGTAGACCAGGTTCAGCCGGTGCGTCTGCCACCCCAGGTTGCGCGACGACGTCACCAGCATGTCGTACGCGAACATCGCCGCCAGCTGCACCCCGCCCTGCCGGAAGGTGCGCACCATCGCGGGATACATGTAGCCCGCCGTCATGTCGGCCGAGTCGAACTCGTAGACCAGCCGCGGCCGCCCGGCGAGCTCGGTCATCCCGAACGCGGGATACTCGTCCACCGTGCGGAGGTAGTTCCCCTGCAGCTCATGGCCGGAGTTCAGCCCCGTGGGATACCAGCCGAAGCTCGCCCCCTGCACCGTCGAGCGCCGGATCGCCCCGGCGATGCGGAAGTCCTGGCTGACGTTGTGGAAGAGGATGGCGCGGCTCCCCGTGCTCCGCACCGCTGCGGCCAGCGCGTCGATGTAGCGCACCGATCCCGCCAGGTCCTCGGGGTGATGGAGGGGCTCGTTGATCATCTCGATGAAGAGGATCGACGGCTCGTCCTTGAGCGCCACGCCCGTGTACGGATTGACGTGGTTCAGGATCTGGCGGAGATAGTTGACCTGCGCGGCGATGGCGGCCGAGTCCGTCCCCAGCCGGTTCTTCGGCGTGTGCGCCGCGAAGCCGGGGAAGGAGTCGCCCTGCGCGTCGGGCCAGCCGGCGTCGTAGGTGTGGATGGGGTTGAAGAGGAGGTAGATCCCCCGCTCGCGCGCGCGGGCGACGAGGTAGTCGAGCAGGTCCAGGTGGTCGTTGGGGATGAGGTTGCCGGCGCGGTCGGAGTTCTGCCAGTCGCCCCAGAACGCCAGCCGCATCCCGTTCCACCCCATCCGCGCGAAGTGCGCCACGTCGTCGTCGATCACGCGCTTGCGGTCGCGCGTGAGATATCCGGCTGCGCGGTAGTCCGACGACGACGCGATGGCGTAGTTCGCCCCGAACAGCGCCACCTCCTCGCGCGTGTCCTGCCACCGGATCACCCCCTCGTTGTCGACGAAGACGCGGCGGAAAGTCTGAGGAGGCGACGCGGTGCGCTGGGCGGCGGCGGCCGGAGCGGCGAGCAGGAGCAGCAGCGGCAGGAGGCGCAGCAGGCGCGGCATCTCGTCGGGAAGGCTCGGGTGTGATCGCGGAAACGATGGGTCCGACGATGTAGCCCGGCGGCGTGAACCCCGTCAAGCAGGCCCGGAGGACGCGCGGCAGGTGGATCTCCATCCGGGAGATCGAGGGTCGTTGCGCCCTCGATTTATCCCCGGCACATTTGAGCCTTCCCACGATAGGTGATCTCACCCCGCGACGAGGAGGGGCCCATGATCCGGCTGACCATCGACTCCCTGACGGTGACGTCGTTCGTGACGCAGGAAGCGTCGTGCGAGTGCCCCGAGCAGATCTGCACCGGCGACATCAGCACCTGCCCGCGCACCAGCGACGAGGTGGGCTGCCCCTGCACCGCCGACATCACCGGCTGCCCCGACACCGCCGTCGTGGGCTGCGAGTGCTGCACGGCCGACATCAGCACCTGCCCCCGGCCCTGAACCGGGTGCCCGAGCGTGGCCGTCACCGCGAAAGACGGCTCGACAGTTCGGGTCCCCGGTCATGCGACGATGACGAACGGCCGCCCGACACATCTGCGTCGAGCGGCCGCCGATGTACTGCAGGAACGCGTGGATCAGCAGTGCGGCCCCACCGTGGGCGGATCGCAGAGCGGCGTACGCAGGGCGTTGGCTGCCGTCCCGGCGTCTTCCCGCGGCTCCGCCGTGGCGGCGAACGCCTCGACGCGCAGGCTTTCCGGGTTCGGCGTCAGCTTCTCCATCCGGGCACCTGGGGAACGAGGTGGATTACGCACGGCTCCTGCTCAGAGGCACAGGTCGGTTTGCGGACACCCGAAACGCGTGCAGTCGTGGCACGTCTGCGCTCCCTGCGTGATCATCTCGTGCGCGGCCACGGTCCCGCGCTCCCGGGCAGGGGGTCCGCCGCGAACGAGTCGATCCGCAGGGCGTCGACGTCTAGGCACAGCTTCGTCACGATGCCTCTCGTTGGATAGAGTGGATGGATCGCACCGCCTTCTCCGCCCCTCTCGCGGGGTCGAGCCGCCCTGCGGGACGACGCAGAGTCGAGAAGCACCCTTCCGGAGCCGCTCAGATCATCGCCTCCGTGCACCGCGAACACCGCCGGGTCGCGCCGGTGGACGAAGAGCCCCGGTCCGTAGGCGACCCCCTCGGTAACGCTGGCGCGGGCGCGCGCATCGCTTCGATCGAGGCGCGGGAGAGGACGGACGCCGCCGCTTCGGCCCGGTGCCCCCGGTGCCGGACGCCGAGCGGCGCGTCCGGCGAACCTGCCCGCTAATGCGCGCGCATGGCGACCTTGGGAACGTAGTACCAGCAGGCGTTGCTGTGGTCCTGGTTGACGATGTCACCCAGCAGGTACACGCGGTCGTTGAACACGGTGGTTCCCTGCACGGGGCGCGGGAACCAGGGGGACGAGGCATAGAGCTGCGTCCACGACACTCCGTCCGCCGTGCTCCACATGTCGCCCAGCTCGCGGCTCCCGGTGCTGGTGCCGCCCATCAGGAGGAGCATTCCGCCCGCGATCTCCACGTTCGGCCCGAAGCGCGAGGGCCAGGGCGGCGTGGGCGCCGCCGTCCAGGTGACGCCATCCGCGCTGGCCCACGCGTCCTGGGTGCCGTTCCCCACGTTCGAACCCCCGAACAGCCACAGCTTCCCGCCGAACACCGCCGAGCCCCCCGAGTCGCGCGGGCTCCAGGCCGCCGAACTGGTGGCGCGAGTCCAGCTCGCCCCGTCGGCCGACCACCACACGTCGTTGTAGACGTTCCCGGCGCGGTCGCTGCCGCCGAACACCCAGATCTTCCCCCCGAACACCTCTGCGCACAGCCCCGAGCGCGGCGTCCACGGTGCGGCCGCCGTGGCGCAGGTCCAGCTCTCCCCGTCCGGTGACCACCACACGTCGTTCCAGTCGGCGCCCACGCTGCTCCCGCCCAGCAGCCACATGCGCTCCTGGAACACCACGCCCGCCGCGCCCCCCCTCCCGGCCCAGGGCGCCGCCGTGGTGGCGGTGCTCCACAACACGCCGTCGGACGAGCTGTAGACCACGTTCTGGTACTGCCCCGCCATGGCCCAGATCTGCCGCTGGAAGGTGAGCACCACCGGCAGGTTCCGCGACATGCCCCCGGGCGTGGCCAGGAACCACCCCGGCGGCCCGGGGGTGTCGACCCACCCCGCGTTCACCAGCGTGCCGTTGGCGGGGTTGGGCGCCCGGTCGAACACCTCGAGGCCGGCCCCCTCGTCCAGCGGCCAGTAGCCGGCCAGCCCGTTCTCCGAGCCGGTGATCGGCTGCTGGATGTACTTCACCACCTCGCCGGCGCTGAGCGCCCGCCGCCAGATGGCCAGCGACCGCACGCACGCCTGGGCGTAGCGCTCCGACCCGTCGCCGCGCGCGCCGATCGCCCATCCGGCCGGCACCGTGATCGCACCCGTGCCCGCGGGCGACTGGGCCACCTGCACGCCGTTGCGGTACAGCGTCCAGTTGGCCCCGTCCCAGGTACCGCACAGGTGCACCCACTGCATGATGTCTTCCGGCGGCACCGTGTACTGGGTCACGTAGTCGGTCCCGTTCCACGAGCCCACCTGGTAGCGCCCGTCGAGGATGCGAAAGTACACCTCGGCGTTGGGGTTCACCGTGTAGCCGTGCGCCACCAGGTTGTGGAGCCCCGCGGTGTTGTGCGGCATCACCCAGGCCATCAGGGTGATGGCACCCGAGAAGTTGAGCTTGGCGGGGTTGCCCAGCGACACGTAGCCGGGGCGCGGCGTTTTGGGCAGCACCAGGGTGGCGGGCAGCGGCTGCGTGGGCACGAGCCAGGCGGCGTGCACCACCCGGCCGTGGTTGGCGTTCCCCGAGCGGTCGTCGGCCACCGTGCCGCTCCCGTGGTCCAGCGCCCAGAAGCCGGCCAGCCCCGCGTCTCCGGCGGCGGGCGGCGCGTACATGTCGGCCGCCACCTGCGGCGCGGTGCGCGCGGTGCTCCACAGCGCCACGTTGCGGATCATCCCGTAGAAGAAGCGCTCGCTGCCGCCACCCCGCGCGCCGATGGCCCACTCCGCGCCCACCGCCACCGCGCCGGTGCTCTCGGGCGACCGGGCGACCTGCACCCCGTTGCGGTACAGCGTCCAGGCCGAGCCGTCGAAGGTTCCGCACAGGTGCACCCACTGCCCCACGTCTTCGGGCGGCACCGCGTACTGGGTGAAGTGGTCGCTCCCGTTCCACGACCCCACCTGGTACCGTCCATCGAGGATGCGCAGGTACAGCTCTCCGTCCGGGGAGCGCGTGTAGCCGTGCGCCACGATGTTCTGCAGCCCCGCCGTTCCGTTGGGGCGGATCCACGCCTGCACCGTGATGGTGCCGGTGACCGCGAGCGACGCGGGGTTCCCCAGCGACACGTACGACCCGGTGCCGTCGAAGGACAGGCACACGGGGTAGCCGACGAAGGGCGGGTTGACGATGGTTCCGGGCATCGATGATCTCCTGGCCTGGGTGCCGGCGGGCGGCTCAGTGGGGGTTGATCGGCGCGATGCTGTCGCCCCACGACCCGGCAGGGCTGCCGTCGCTCACCAGCCAGGTGTTGATTCCCTGGCGGTCGTAGACCTGCTGCCCGTTCACGGTGATGCGGATGCCGTCCAGCAGCCACGCGTCGTCGCCGAACAGGTTGGAGTGGGCGTCGATGTCGTAGCTCTTGCTGATGGTGAACTTCGCGATGTCTTCAACGTTGAGCCCCTGGGGGTCCAGCGTGTATTCCCAGTCGGAGTTCGCCTCGAAGTCGTTCCAGAAGCTGCTCACCTCCTGGCTGGGCATGCGGCCGTCCTTGCCGATGCTGAAGTACACCTTGTCGTCGGTGCCCGCACCGTCGCCCCGCCACCACGAGTAGACCTTGTTCCCGGTCTTGATCTTCACCTTCAGCGAGGTGACCGGCGTGGGCGGCGCCTGCGGGCTGGCCACGTTCACGATCGGCGCCTGCAGCAGGAGGTAGCGCTGCTGGGCGTTCAGCACGTTCCCGGGGAGCCGGGTGAACATCAGGTTGCCGCTGACCTGCCGGGTGAGCGGAGGCTCGGGCTGGCCGGGCGGGGGGATCGTGAGCGCCGCGTCGCACTCGGCCTGGGTGCAGGCGCCCGAGACGATGCACGGTGCGTCGAGGCACGCGGAGCGGTGGGTGAGCCCCAGGTAGTGCCCCACCTCGTGCGCGATGCGCCGGCCCAGCCGCACCGCGTCGCCGTCGGGGCCGTCGGGGTTGCGCACGTTCACGAACACGCAGGTGTAGGGCGACATGAATCCCTGGGGCCCGGGGAGCATCGAGAACCCCTGCGCGCCCGGCACCCTGATGTCGATCTGCTCCACCACGAACACGTTGATCGCGCCGGCCGAGGCGTTGGCGCTGACCAGCGCCGAGGTGGCCGCGCTGTACAGGTCGGAGGTGAGGGTCTGCCCCGGGAGGTAGTGCACCGACGAGGCGACGATCTGCAGCTGCGCCTGCTGGAACACCGAGGTGCCCAGGTACGCGATCGCGTCGCGCAGGAGCGTGGTGTAGCGCCCGCGCCAGTTGCTCCCCACGTAGAAAAAGTTGACGGGCACCGAGTAGGTGTGCGCCCCCGGTACGGTCATGGCGTCTTCGGCGCGCTGGCAGATCCGCACCGTGCAGTCCGCCGGCGCAAGGCCCGCGGCTCCCACGTTGCTGAAGTTGACGCGCGCCTCCCAGGTGCCGCTCACGTTGGCCGCGAGCGCGGTGTTCGCCGGAACGGTGGCGGCCACGTACCCCTGGCTCAGCCCCCCGGCGTACATCTTCATGTCGTCGTACAGGTACGGCTGCCCGTCGGTGGGCACGCGCGCGTTGTTGGGCCCCCGGAGCTGCAGCTGCAGGTAGCCACCACCGGGAAAGCGGCTGACGTCGTACCACACGTGGAACGAGAACGCCTGCACGTTCGCGGGGATGGTGAAGCTTGCCTTGCTGATGTTGTTGATGTCCAGCGGCGGCAGGGAGAGGCTGGTGACGATGCTCAGCGTGGACACGACGTGCTCCTTCCCCATCGAAAGTGATACGGAAGACCGTAGCAGTGGGTCGCGATGATAACCCCCGGCGCCTTTGTCGCGCAAGGGAAAATCGTCAGATAGAGGTAGAGCTCTGGCGGCTTCACGCCGGGGCGACCGAGCGAGCCCGGCGCACGTCCGCGAGCTCTTGCAGGGCCCGGGACGGGTTGCCATGACGAGTCCTGCCTCGCGTGGTGCCTCGGCCGAGCGGTCAGCGATCGCTCCTCACCCGGGGCTCGAATGCAACGTGCCGTACGGGTCCGCCTTCCAGCGATATGCGGTAGAACACGACGGTGTCCGGGCCCGTCCCGTGGCGCGACCCGGAGTCGCTTCGCGCCAGCCGCTTCGATCCCCGACGAGACGCGCAATCTCGCGACCGCATGAGGCGTGGCAACTCCCGGCGAGCGGAAGGCGCTTCTCGACGACCGGGTTCTCGACGTCTGGATTGCCGTCCAGCACGTCGAAGGAAAACACCGGGTCCGCAGCGCCCCCATCCCCTCACTCCCCTCTTTCCGCCTCCCCTCCATTCCCGAAACACCGGCCAACCCCGGGAAGAAAACGACCGGCGTACCCGGGCGGATTCCCGCTCCGGTTCGGTTCGCCATGCAGTCACCCCCCGTTCCCAAGCCTCGAAAACGCAAGACTTCGTTGACTTCGTCGCTGGCGCGAACCATCGTGCAACCGCGTAGACCTGCCCAGGGCTACGCTCGGTCGCCCGTCCGCGCGACCGCTTCCGCGCAACCCCTCCAGATCGCAGCGCGGCCATGCCTCCCCGGCTGTCCGGCTCGAAGCGCGCCACCCCCGGCGCAGCCGCGTCCCCGCGGCCTCGCTTCGCGCCCGACCGCGCCCGCTCTCCTCCCCTCCGCACGCGCATGCGCCCGGCAGCACCCTGCAGTCCTCCGCGGCTGCCGGCGCCAGCTTCGCGGATCGCAGTCCACCCAGAGGAAGGAGGACGAAATGCAATCTCATCATAGACATACGGCAATTCGCCTGGCCGTCGGGTTCCAGGCGCTGCTGGCCGCGGCGGCGGCGCCGTCCGCGCTGGCCGCCCAGGAGCAGCTGCGCACCACGAGGGTGGGAACCCTCAGCGGCGAGGTGGTGGAGCTGAACCTGCCGGCCGACATCCGTCCCGGCGACCAGATCTCGGGAACGGTGGTGGTTCCCGAAGAGGCCGGGCGGCGGCCGAGCGCGACGCTGCAGGGCGCCGTCGTCGAGGTGCAGGGCCGAAGGAGCGCCGTGCGCGACCGCGTCTTCGCGTTCGCCGTCCCCGCAGGCGCGGCGGCGTTCGCGCTGCTCCTGAAGGACGGCTCGGGACGCGCGATCGGCGAGACCTCCGTGCCGGTGAGTCCGTCGCTGGTACCGCCCGGCCAGCCTTCGCGCGGGGCGATCAGCCGAGCGAGCCTCACCCCGCCCGCGACGCCACGTCCGGGGAACTTCGCGCCGATGTACTACGGGCAGCCGGGCCGACCGGCGACCGTCACCGGCAACTTCGACGGCGACGTGGCGAACACGCGGGTGAGCGTCGGCGGGAGGCCAACCCAGCTGATCGCGGAATCGCCCCGCGCGCTGTTCTACGAGGTCCCCCAGGACGCTCCGTCCGGCCGCACCACGCTGGCGGTCGAGGAACGCGGCGTCCGCGAGGAGTTCCCGCTGCAGGTGACGAGCGTCGCCCTCACCGCGGCGAAGACGACCCTGCTGCGCGGGGAGAACGAGGACGTCCACGTGGTGGTGAGCGGGCTCGAGAACCTGGAGCTGGGGAGGGACAGCTTCCGCGTGGAGCTGACGAACCTCTCCCCGCAGACGGTGCGCTTCCGCGACGCGCCGGGGACGGTGCTGACCCGGCAGATCGCACCCGCCGACGTGCGGGCGGGCTCGTACAGCTTCGACGCCGGGATCACGGGGCTCTCGCCGGGGGGCTACACCCTGCAGGCCACGCTCGCCTCGGGCACCTGCCGCGAGTGCTGGAAGGCGTACGAGGACTGCACCGCCGCCGCCGATGCCGAAGAGCAGCAGTGCTACAAGGACTGCGATAGGACGAACGGGGGAACTACGTGCTACCTGGCCTGCAGCGCCGCCGCCCGGCTGCAGGAGACCGAGTGCTTCACCGCCTACACCGGCTGCATGAGAAGGAAGCTCCTCGGTCTGTAGAGGGCGGACGCCTTCTCAACGGTGGAGAACAAGACGAGGGAGCGGCGCGCCGCTCCCTCCGTGCGTTACAAGGGACGACCGGCGGCCGGGCGTCGGCGCTCGCCGCGTTCGACGTCGCCCAGTCCAGCAGCAGCGTCTTTGCCGCGTCCGGGCGGACCGGAGAAGATCGCGGAGCGGCCCTCGGCCACCGGCCCGGGGGCCGGGGAGGGTACCGCGCATCTGGAGCCTGACTGTGGTCAGGAAGGTGAATTCGAATTCCTCGATGGTGCGTAAGTATGGGAAGCGCGCCTTGCGTACCGAGCGGGTGATACGGGCCTCGGCGCGGTGGGCGATCCCCGCGGCGGCGAGGATCTCGGGGAGGTCTCGGTCGCTCATCCCTCGGCCTCGCCCCGTGTGGCGAGCGCCGGGGAGGGGCGGCGCGGCCGGGGGGCCGCACCGGCTCCGCCACCCGCCGAAACGGTTGGCGTCTCGACTCTCGTCGAGCCGCAGCCGCAAAGCCGTTGCGTTTTTCGGCGAGAAATGATTAGTTTTTCCAGGCGACAGGCAACGTCACCCCCTTGCCGCGTCGAACGTTACGCGCCACCGCGCGTACGGTCTCGCCGGAGGGAGACAAACGGCTTCCCCATCGAGAGCGGAACGGCCAGCGCCCCGGCCCGGAGCCGGGTCGCCGTCCGGCCGGACGCCGCGGCGCTCGCGCGGCCGCCGGCGCCGGAGATGAGCATCCCGAGAAGGTGCTGCCCGACTTCCCCCCGCCACCCAACGGATCGCACGCAATGACGCTGCACGCCGAGCCCGCACCCGGTCTCCTCCGGATCCCCGACATCGCCCTTCGCCCGGACGCGGCGCGGACCCGGCACGTCCTCTCCATCCTCGACCTGTCGCCCGGGGAGGTGCACTACCTGGCCCGGCGCGCCGTGCGGATCAAGCACGCCCCGACCGCCCCCGACACGCTGCGCGGCCGCACGGTGGGCGTCTACTTCCGCAAGACGTCCACCCGCACCCGCACCTCCTTCGTGGTGGGCGCCGGTCGGCTGGGGGCCACCGTGGCCACCTTCGGCCCGGGCGACCTGCAGACCAACACGGGCGAGACGCTGGAAGACACCGCCCGCACCTTCGCCGGGTACCTGGACGTGCTGGTGATGCGCACCAACGAGAGCGTGGACGAGATGAAGACCTTCGCCGCGCACCCGGGGATGTCGGTGGTCAACGCGCTCTCCTCGGACGAGCACCCCACGCAGGCGCTCGCCGACCTGGCCACCCTGCTGGAGCACTTCGGGCGGCTGGAGGGGCTCGACCTGCTCTACTGCGGCGAGGGGAACAAGACCGCCGCCGCGCTGGCGCTGGCGCTGAGCCGCATCCGCGGGACGCGGCTCACCCTGGCCACGCCCGAGGGGTACGGCCTCGACCCGCGGAAGCTGGCTATCGCGCGGGCGCAGGCCGCCGAGTCCGGCGCCACGGTGGAGGAGACACACGACGCCGGTTCCCTCCCGCGCGGGGTGGACGCGGTGTACACCAGCCGCTGGCAGGAGATGGGGGTGGAAAAGCCGGACCCCGAGTGGACGACCCTCTTCCGGCCGTTCGCCGTCACCCGGGCGCTGATGGAGCGGGTGTCGAAGCCGCGGGGGACGGTGTTCCTTCACGACCTTCCCGCCGTGCGCGGCGAAGACGTGGACGACGAGGTGCTCGACGGGCCGCAGAGCCTGGCCTGGGTGCAGGCCCAGCACAAGATGTGGAGCGCCATGGCGGTGCTGGAGTGGTGCGGCGCGGGCGTCGTGGACGCCGAGATCTCCTCCCCCTCCTGAGCCCGGCCATGCAGCCCGGATTCCTCCTGGACACCCGCGACGCCCCCGCGCACGCCGCGCCGGCCGTGGCCGCCGTGCGCATCCTGCCGCCCGCGAGCGAGTTCCGCGTGGGGCACGGCGAGATCCACGCGCACCACGGCGAGATCGTGCAGGGGATGTTCTACTCGAGCGACGGGACGGTGGAGCACGGGCTGGTCACCCTCCCGTGCACCCTGTTCCGCACCGCCGGCCGCTTCCGTCCCCTGCCCTCGGGGCCGCTCACGGTGGAGCCGGGCGACCGCTCGCGGGCGAAGGCCGCCGCCCGGCTCACGCTGGACGCGCTGGGGCGCACCGGGTGGGGCGGGGCGATCCGGATCGAGAGCAACGTCCCCGTCCAGTGGGGGTGCGGCTCGTCGACCACCGACGTGCTGGCCACCATCCGCGCGGTCACCGACGCCTTCGGCGCGGTGCTGGAGCCGGCGTGGATCGCGGGGCTGGCCGTGGCCGCCGAGACCGCGTCGGACTCGCTGATGTTCGGCCCCGGCCGCGCGGTGCTCTTCGCGCAGCGCCGCGGCCGCGTCCTGCTGGACCTGGGCGGGCCCCTCCCCGCGGTGCGGGTGCTGGGCTTCAACACCGAGGGCGAGCGCGGCGTGGCCACGCTGACCCTTCCGCCCGTCCCCTACTCGGCGTGGGAGATCGAGGCCTACCGCGCGGTCCTGGGGCTGCTGCGCCGCGCGGTGGAGGAGCAGGACCCCGGGCTGCTGGGGCGCGTGGCCACCGGCAGCACCCTGATCATGCAGCGCCACCGCCCCAAGCGGCACATGCCCGAGCTCCTCCGCCTGGCGAAGGAGGCGGGCGCGCTGGGGGTGCAGGTGGCGCACAGCGGCACCGTGGCCGGCTTCCTCTTCGAGCCCGGGCCCGGGGCCGCCGGGCGGATCGAGCTCGCGCGCGCCGGCCTGCGCCGGCTGGGCCTGTCCTCGAGTTGGGAGTTCTCCACCGAGCTCGCCTCGCACCCGGAGGTTGCCGCGTGAGCGGTCCCCTGATCCACGCCAACTTCGTGGACGCGCTCGCGCTTCCCCGCCTGGTCCGGCTCCGCCCCAACCTGATCGGATTGGCCTTCCCCCTGATGAAGCTGCTCCCGGCGCGCTTCATCGTGCGCAAGGCGCTGGAGGAGGGCGAGCTGCGGCCGGGCGGCCTCATCGCCGAGACCACCTCCGGCACCTTCGGGCTGGCGCTGGCGATGGTGGCGCGGCTCGGCGGCCACCCGCTGACGCTGGTGAGCGACCCGGCCATCGACGCCCCGCTCGAGCGGCGGCTGGAAGACCTGGGCGCCACGGTGCACATCGTGCGCGAGCCGGGGCCCACCGGCGGCTTCCAGCAGGCGCGGCTCGCGGTGCTCGAGCAGGTGCTGGCCGAGCACCCGGGGAGCTTCTGCCCCCGCCAGTACAGCAATCCGCACAACCCGGAGAGCTACGCCCCCTGCGCCGAGCAGCTGGCCCACGCGGCGGGCGCCATCGACTGCCTGATCGGCACCGTGGGGTCGGGCGGGAGCGTGTGCGGGATCTCGTCGTACCTGCGGCTGATCTGCCCCGAGCTGACGGCGATCGGCGTGGACACGCACCGCAGCGTGATCTTCGGCCAGTCCGACGCCGGAAGCGGGCGGCTGCTGCGCGGGCTGGGGAACTCGCTGATGCCGCCGAACGTGGACCACTCGGCGTTCGACCTGGTGCACTGGGTGGGCGCGGCCGAGGCCTTCCGCGCCACGCGCCAGCTCCACCGCGAGCACGCGCTCTTCATGGGCCCCACCAGCGGCGCGGCGTACCTGGTGGCCGAGTGGTGGGCGCGCGAGAACCCCGACCGGCTGGGCGCCGTGATCTTTCCCGACGAGGGGTACCGCTACCAGGACACCGTCTACGACGACGCCTGGCTGGAGGCGAAGGGGGCGCGCCTCGACGTGCTCCCGCGGGGGCCCGTGGAGTGGGAGCACCCCCACGACGGCCACGACCCGTGGGCGTTCTTCCGCTGGGGCCGCCGCTCGTACGCCGAGGTGATGGACCAGCCCGGCGCCAACCTGAGGCTGGTGCCGGCGTGAGCACGGCCCCCGCCGGAAAGGCGCTGCTCTTCGTCGAGAGCAACACCAGCGGAACGGGGCGGCTCTTCGCGCGCACCGCCCGGAGCATGGGCTTCCTCCCGGTGCTGATCACCGCCCGGCCCGGGAAGTACGCCTACCTCGCCGAGGAGGGCGCGCCGGAGGTGGTCGTGGTCCCGCGCGTCGACGAGGACGAGCTGCACGCGCTGGTCGCCGCGCGCTGGGGCGGAGCCGCCGGGGTGGCCGGGATCACCTCCAGCTCCGAGTACTTCGTCGCCACCGCGGCGGCACTGGCGGCGCGCTTCGGCCTTCCCGGCCCGAGCGCGGAGTCCGTTCGCGCCGCGCGCGACAAGTCGCGGCAGCGCCAGGTGCTGGCCGCCGGCGGGATCCCGGTCCCCGCCTTCCGCGCCGTCTCCTCGGCGCCCGAGGCCGTGGCCGCCGCGCGCGCGATCGGCTTTCCCGTGGTGGTCAAGCCGGTGGACGGGAGCGGGAGCGTGGGCGTGCGCGCCTGCGCCGACGAGGCCGAGGTCCGGGCCCACGCGGCGGCGCTCTTCGCCCGGGACGGCGAGGATCCCCGCGTCCTGGTGGAGTCGCTCGTGGCCGGCGACGAGTTCTCCGTCGAGGTCTTCTCCGGGCGGGTGGTGGGGATCACCCGCAAGCACCTGGGAGATCCGCCCTTCTTCGTCGAGGCGGGGCACGACTACCCGGCCGACGTCCCCGGGGAGGCCGCATCGGCGCTGGTCGACTCGGTGATGCGCGGGACGGCGCTCCTGGGCCTGGGGTGGGGCCCGCTCCACTGGGAGCTGCGGATCGACCGCGAGGGGCGCGCCGTGCCGATGGAGGTCAACCCGCGGCTGGCCGGCGGCTTCATCCCCGAGCTGGTGCGCCACGCCGAGGGGATCGACCTGATCCGCGAGACGCTGCGCCTGGTGGTGGGGCGGAAGCCGGGGCTGGTCCGGGCGCACCGGCGGCACGCCTCCATCCGCTTCCTCTTCGCGCCCGGCGCGGGGCGGCTGGCGGCGATCGAGGGGATGTCGGACGCGCTCAGCCGCCCCGACGTGGTGGAGGTGCGCGCGTACCGCCACGCCGGCGACGCGCTGTCCGTCCACGGCGACTTCCGCGACCGCATCGGCCACGTGGTCGCCTGCGCCCCGGAGGCCCGCTCGGCGTCACGCGCCGCGGAGCGCGCCCGCGACATCGTCCGCATCCGGGTCGACGCCCCCGCTCCCGCGGCCGACTCCACCGCGCCCCTGGTGGGCGCGGGAGAGGCGGCGGCGTGAGCGAGGACACCGGGCGGATCCGCCGGGCGCTGGACCCGCGCGCGCGAAAGATCGTCTTCGGCGACGACGCCGGCCCGGCGATCCGCGACGAGCTCCCGTTCTACGTCCGCATCGACCGGGCGCACCTGACGATGCTGGTGGAGCGCGGGATCCTTGCCCCCGGGCGCGGGCGGCGGCTCCTGGCCGCGATGGACCGGCTCGTTGTGGAAGACTACGCGCCGCTGAAGGGGCGCGCGGCGCCGCGCGGGCTGTACCTCCTCTACGAAAGCTGGCTGGTCGAGACGCTGGGCGAGGAGACCGGCGGCGCGGTGCACCTGGCCCGCTCGCGCAACGACATCAACGCCACCGTCCTCCGGCTCCGGCTGCGGGAGCCGTACGGCCGCCTCCTCGGCGAGGTGCTCCGCCTGCTGGCCGTCCTGGTCCGCCGCGCCGAGCGCCATGCCGCCACCACGATGCCGGTCTACACGCACTACCAGGCGGCGCTCCCGGTCACCTTCGGGCACTACCTGGCCGGCGTGGCCCTGGCGCTCTTGCGCGACCTGCACGGGATCGAGGCCGCGGCCGCGGCCGCCGGCCTCGACCGCTGTCCGCTGGGCGCCGGCGCGGCGGGGGGAACCACGGTGCCGATCGACGCGGAGCGGACGGCGGCGCTCCTCGGCTTCGCCGAGGGCGTGCTGCACTCGATCGACGCGGTGGCCTCGCGCGACCTGGTTCTCCGCCTCCTCTCGGCCGCGTCGGTCCTGGGCGTCACGCTCAGCCGGCTGGCGACCGACCTGCAGCTCTGGAGCACGGCGGAGTTCGGCCTGGTCTCCTTCCCCGACACCCTGGTCGGCTCCAGCTCGATGCTGCCGCAGAAGCGCAACGCCTTCCTCCTGGAGCACGTGCAGGGGCGGGCCGGGGCGCCGCTGGGGGCCTTCACCGCGGCCGCCGTGGCGATGCACGCCACGCCGTTCAGCAACTCGGTGGCCGTCGGCACCGAGGGGGTGCGGCCGCTCTGGGGCGCGCTGGAGGGGGTGACGGAGGCGGTGGTCCTCTCCCGCCTCGTCGTTGCCGGCGCCGAGCCGCGGCCGGAGCGGATGCGCCGGCGGGCGGACGAGGGGTTCACCGCCGCCACCGAGCTGGCCAACCGGCTGGTGCTGGAGACGGGGATGTCGTTCCGCCGGGCGCACCACCGCGTGGGCGAGCGGGTGACGGAGGCGGCCGCGCGCGGAGAGCCGCTGGCGGACGCGGCCGGCGCCCTCTTCCGCGAGCTGGGGATCGACGCGGACGCGGCCGGCCTGGACCCCGCCGCGGTCGCGGCGGCGGCGGCGCACGGCGGAGGGCCGGCCAAGGTCGCGCTGCGCCGCGCCGTTGCCGAGCTGCGGCGCGAGTGGTCGGCCGCCGCCCGCCGGCTCCACGCGCGCCGGGAACGGTGGCGCGAGGGCGACCGCGCCCTGGACGCCGCGGCGGCCGGGGTGCTGGCCGGCGAGCCTGCGCCCGACGACGCGCCGTCCGGGCCGATGGCGGCGCCGGCGACGGAGCCGGCCCCGGCGGGATGACCGGGCGATCCGGAAAAAGATCTGGCTCACGCAGAACCGCGGAGGCAGCAGAGAACTCACCTCTGCTGCCTCCGCTGCTCTGCGTGATACCGGAATCTGCGGATTAATTGTGCAATCAGACCAACAGAATGACTCACACGGAGGGAACGGAGGAAACGGAGGATTTAGTAGAGTCGAGCTGGGGCGCCGTGGCGTGAATGCCCGGTTTCCCCAGCCCGCTCATCGAACCGGACGTGCGGATTTCCCGCATCCGGCTCTCCGACTGGGTTCACGTCAAGGCATGCGAGGGCACCACCTGCCGACGCTTGTACAGTTGCACCAGGCCGAGACTCGACCGGAGCCACTGATTCCCAAAGCGTCGGGTCCCCCGCCCGGGGACCTTGTGGCGTCGCACCAGAAACCTCCGCAGCAGCATGCAGGAGTATTCGTCCAAGGACCGGTAGACGTCGCCGAGCGTCCCTACGCTGAAGTAGTTCGCCCAGCCTACCAGTCTCCGGTTCACCTCGGCCACGACCTCCCCTGAGCGGCCCTGGTTCCCCGGTCGCAGCACGGTGCGCAGCGACTGCTTGAAGCGCTTCACCCGCTTCTTCGAGGGCGTCACTCCCAGATACGTTCCACCGGTCCTCCGGACACCATCGGCCCGAAGGTATAGCCCAGAAAGTCGAAGCTCTCTTCCCGGGCGTACCGGAGGTGCGTCTTCTGCTCGTTCAGCCTCAGCCCAATGCGTTCGACGATCCACCGCAGCGACTTCAGCGCCGTTTCGGCGTCGAAGCGGTCGCGGCACAGGATGACCAGATCGTCGGCGTAGTTGATGATCCGCGCCCGCAGGTGCCGCTCCAGTCCGAACTTCTTCCACGCCTTCAGCAGGCGGTGGATGTAGACGTTGGCCAGCAGCGGCGAGATCACCCCACCCTGCGGGGTGCCCTCCCGCGAGCCTTCGCCTCCCGTTCTCAGCGTGTGCCCCCGGTCATCCGTCTCCTCAGCCGGGGCCTTCAGCCACATCTTGATCAGACGCAGCATCTTGCCGTCGCTGACTCGCCGCGCGACCGACTGCATCAGCTCGCGGTGCGGGATCGTGTCGAAGTACTTCGACAGGTCCGCATCCACCACGTGTACTTCCCCGTGCTGGATCGCCCGATGCACCTCCTGCACTGCATCCAGCGCCCCACGCTTCGGCCGGTAGCCATAGGCATTCGGCTCGAAGTCCGCCTCGAAGATCGGCTCCAGAACCAGCTTGGCGGCTTGCTGCACCACCCGGTCCCGAACCGTCGGGATTCCGAGCAGCCGCTCCCCGCCGTCCGGCTTGGGGATCCTCACCCGACGCACCGCCTCGGGCCTGTACTTCTCCTCTCGAAGGTCTGCCGCCAGAGCGGCCAGCCACGCCTCCAACCCTGATTCGTCAATGTCGGTGAACGTCACCCCGTCCACTCCCGCAGCCCCGCCGTTCGCACGGCACAGCCCATAGGCGTGCAACAGGATGTCCGCTCTCCAGACCTTGTCGTAGAGCAGGTAGAAGGATAGGCAGGCTCCCCCTTGGCCTTGAGGTAGAGCTTGTTCTGAAGGGTCCGAATCTTCTCTGGAGTTTGCAGGCTCACGCCAATCTCCTCTTCTCGCCTTCTTCCGAAGCGTCCCAGAAGCAGGGCCCCTTCCCTCCACCGGCATTACCCGGCTTCCCCGGTACTATGAGCCCCTCCGACGCCCGCACCGGCCGCTCGCTTTCCGAGCGTTGCGGAGCAGCGACCTCCACTCCGGCGCGGGCCTCCCGTGTTGCGTGCGCGCTCTGTGCTTGCGTGCCCTCCCCATTACCCCGGCGAGTCGCCCGGTCTGCGACGGTTGAAGATCCGGGCGCGGCGGCCTTCCCCGATTGGTAGGCGGGTCGGCACTCACATCCATCGTTTCGAGGCCTGCTCAGGGTTCACTCTCGTTGGGCCCGCACGCTCGCCAGCCTTCCCAAGGAAGACAGTTGTCCGGGCGGCTTCATCGCGATCCTCTGCAATGCGCCCGTAGCTACGGAGGTGTACCGTCAACTCCTCCGGCAGGACTTTCACCTGCTAGAACGCGCCGCCTTTGCACGGCGCACCACCGAATCCGGAATACCGTTCGCGAACCGCCTGACTCGAGCTTCCTCTTGCTTCGGGGTTTTATCAACCCTTCATATCAAACTGGATCT